>NZ_JAELTR010000041.1:0-38124 GCF_016428945.1 Chromobacterium sp. ASV23 | reverse complement strand
CCCCCCCCCCCCCCCCCCCCCCCCCCCCCCCCCCCCCCCCCCCCCCCCCCCCCCCCCCCCCCCCCCCCCCCCCCCCCCCCCCCCCCCCCCCCCCCCCCCCCCCCCCCCCCCCCCCCCCCCCACCCCACCTCCGTGCTGTCGTCGGCAGCGTCAGATGTGTATAAGAGACAGGGAAAAAACCAAGGCCGGCAGAAAAAAAAGTCGCCAATAGTCGAGCCATAGGGCCGATCATCTTGGTGATGTCTTCCAGAAAACCAAAAACGAAGGCTGGCAGAGTGGACAGCAGCAACAGTAGAACCCACACGGAAGTGTTGAGATAGCCTGAAAGCGCGCATCCCATCATCAGACCCAACATGATGGGTACACCGCCGATCCGCGGCACCGGCACCGCGTGGAATTTTTGCACACCCGTCGTATCCGAGTCAGCCGTAAATCTTGAGTGCAAATGCGAGTACCTGATGAGACCGAAACCAGTCAGGATAGAAACAAACATGGCCGTCAATAAGATTTGCAGCATTTCGAAGCGTGTCCAGGGTTAGTGGCGAGCTCGCCCGTCGGGCGAGTGTAGCTCTAATTTTGAGCAGATAGGGGCAAGAGAATAGCAGATTTGGGATATCCACGGACTTTTCACGCAGACTGCCCTCGGCACGCCTGTAGTCCACAACCTCATTGCTATGATAGCTCGTACTGCGGTGCCAGATTCAACTGCAAGGGCAGTGCTGAACTAACCCAAGCCGGCGACAGCCGTGATTCCTGCTACCGCTTAAGTCAGCGCAACTTAAGGCTGGATTGCAGTAAAATCGCAAAACCCTTGACATTCTCTTAGCGGAGGGCTCGTCGGCATGCGTGTTGTGTTTGCCCAGCGATACAGGCCTAGTCTAGCAAGACTTTGTCCATGAATCACAAAAGTATCATCTTGGCTGGAGGCAGCGGTACCTATGAATTGATGCGGGAAACTAGCCAGCTCCTCCCGCCATTGGAAACGACCAACACCTAGAAATGCCTCTATCCAACAAGGCTGGATTGGTGTCAAGCAACTGGGAAAACTGGGCCGGCTACTGAGAAAGAACAATGATGGCCAGGATTTACGGCTTCTTACTAAATCACTAAAAGGTTTCTCCTTATGAAAATTATTGATATGACCATTTCATCCCGTCAAGAACGTCACCGGGCAGAAGCTTATATTTTCTGAGCTAATTGATTGAAAAAGCAGAAAAGTTCCTCCATGCAAGTCAGCGCCTCTCTGGTTCTGTTCAACAATCCTTGCGTGCAACTGCAGCGCTTGCTAGACAGCATCGCTGCGAGCAGCACACCCATTCGCCTAGTCGTTCAGGATAACTCCCCCAGTCCAGCTCTTTCTAAGCTTTTTAGTCAACATGACTACCGCCATAGTGGTGCCAACCTCGGGTTTGGCGCCGCCCACAATCGCGCCATCACAGGTTTGCAGAGCGATGTCCACCTTATACTGAACCCGGACATTGAGTTCGCCCCGGACGCTGTAGCTAAACTCATCATGCCACTAGCTGAAACCCCCGGCATCGTAGCTTGCGCACCATTGGTACGCTACCCCGATGGACGCTTGCAGCGGTTGAACAAGTTGCTGCCGACTCCTACCAACTTGTTTGTCAGACGATTCATGCCATTTCTCGCCAAATCGTTGGATTATGACTACGAGATGCAATGGTTCAGCTACGACTGCCGTATAGACCTACCTAATGCCTCTGGCTGCTTTCTAGCGGTTCGAACCAGCGCATTGCACGAGCTGGGCGGGTTTGACGAACGGTTCTTTATGTACATGGAGGATACGGATCTGGTGCGTCGACTACGGCGACTTGGCCGAGTAGTCTTCATTCCGGAGGCGGTGGTGATGCACGAATTTGGAAAAGCGTCCTACAGAGACCAGAAACTGATGTGGATCCATATTCGATCAGCCATCCGCTATTTCAACAAATGGGGCTGGCTACTCGACCCGGAACGCGAGAAACTCAATCGTTTGGCCATGCGCAGCAAGCCCTCCTCGGCCAAGATCGGCTGCTAACGCCTTCTTACTATGAACCTGAGTTTCGACCTTATCATTATCCTGTCGTACCGGCTGTGGCAAGCTGGCGCCGGCCTTATCACGACTTTGCTGGCCGTTCACTTCCTATCGGCAGAAGAGCAAGGCTGGTACTACAGTTTCACCAGCATGGCTGCCTTCTACACGCTTTTCGAACTCGGACTTTCAAGCGTGCTAATCCAGGTGTCCGCCCATAGCTTCAGCAATGCTCACTGGAGCAGCACCTACAAGATACAAGGCGCAAACGCCTCGTACTGCGAAGCACTGACGGGGCGCGCTTTCCACTGGTACGGCCTGATGGCGATGGTATTTTGGCTATTGATGTTACCCGGCGGCTACCTATTTTTCAGCTCCCAGCACTCAGCGCACGGCGTGAATTGGCTACTGCCTTGGTTAGCCATCTGTAGCTTCACGGCCCTGAGCCTGCTTGCCATTCCCTTTCTAGCCATACTTGAGGGCAGTGGGCAGATCACCAAGGTATATGCCCTCAGGCTGTTGCAGATCATGTGCGGCTCTGTGCTTTGCTGGGTCACCTTCTTTCTGCAAGGCGGACTGTGGGCCACCGTCATGGCGCCAGCCATCGCTATCCTACTGCCTGGGAGCTGGCTGCTGTTGAAAAGAAAAAACCTGCTGCTAACGGCGCTGCGAAACCGTCGAGCCGAGTTTGACTGGCGCCTCGAAATCTGGCCGCTGCAATGGAGGCTGGCGCTGAACTGGCTGTGCGGTTATCTGCTCACCCAGATCAACATTCCTCTGTTATTTCATATGCAAGGAGCAGTCGTTGCCGGCAAACTTGGGCTGTCTCTCGCAATCGTCAATACGATCAGCCTGTTATCGCAGTCCTGGCTGACCCGGCGTGTTCCAGCCATGGCACAAGCCGCAGCATGCAAAGACTGGCACTTGCTAGATCGTACTTTTCGCCGCAATTTTTTCCGCTCGCTGACAATGTTCATTGTCATGGCAGGTGCCGCACTGCTACTTATCAGCTTGTTTCCGCAAGCGCGCTTTGTGCAGCGACTACTGGGCTTTTCGGACTTCACCGGCTTGGTCATCTATACCCTGGCCAATCAATTCATCGGTGGCCTTACGGTTCAGCTGCGAAGCTTCAAGCGAGAGCCATTCCTATTACTCATTGTTTTCACTACTGTTATCGCAGTGGCCGGCATACTGCTCGTCGTTCCTCGATATTCGGTGAGCGGCATGATAGCGGTTCTCGACAGCATCTATATTTTCATCAACATTCCCGTCGCCCTCTTCCTTTGGAGAAGGTATAACCGCGATTGGAGAGTTTGACAGTCCCGCTATCATCCCGATACGCCCGTATAGAGTTACCAAGCAAGGAAAGATTGACACCTGCCATGCCGAATACCAGCGAATTTCTACTAAGCATCGCCATACCTACGTATAACCGCGCCGATTTCCTCAAGATCAACCTCGATCATCTCGTCAAAGAGATGCGCAACGTTGCTCCGGGACTAGTGGAGATCATTGTTTCAGACAACGGCTCGAGCGACCATACGCCGCAAGTGGTTGAGGCAGCCATCCGCGAAGGGCTGGCGGTACGCTACATACGCAACGTGCAAGACATCGGCTCAGACGCCAACATCGCTCAATGTTTCAATGAGGCCAAAGGCAAATATGTTCAGATCATGGGAGATGACGATCTCTATCTGAAAGATAAGCTCGCCGAGCTGCTCAATGTATTAAAAGAAAACGACTACGGTGTGGTGTGTATGAAGTCTTACGGCTATGAAAAAGACTACGTGCAAGAGTTCCCGGGCGGTGGCGGTGAAGTGATCGACTACAGTGATACCAGCAGTTATCTCTTTAAGATCGGCGCGCTGATCAGCTTCATCTCAGCCTGTGTCATCAATAAGGAGGTGCAGGCTGCTACCGACGCCAACCAGTTCTGTGGCACCAATCTGGTACAAGTTAACCTCGTGATTCAGGCCATCATATCTAAGCCTCATAATGCTTTCATCGGCCGTTATATGCTGGCATGCAAGCGCAACAACTCCGGCGGGTACGATTTTTCTGAAGTGTTTGTCGAGCGTATTTTCCGAATCCTGGATTCCTTCCGTCCCAAAGGACTGAGTGAAAACGCGATCAAGGCTTTCGGCAAAAAGATGCTGATTTCTTATTATCCCTTCAACCTGCTACGCCAGCGGCTGTCGCGCGCGGGCGACCTCAAGGCCGCTTACCGCCGCTTTCACGAGCGCTTTGGCGGCTCTCCGCTGTTCTATATCTGGGTAGCTCCCATCCTGAAGCTACCCAGGCCGCTAGCGATACTCTGGGCATGGGTAACGGTGCTCCTTGGCCGAATACTGACCGGCGACTTGCGGCGGGGCATCCACTTCGCCATCAACCGGTTGAAGGGGTGAGCGTACTAGGGTACCTCTCGTTTTATCGTGTTTTCTTGTTTTCCTCTTGAAACCATGTATGTCCGTCCCTATTATTAGCACTCGTAGCTGCCGAGTGCTAAGTCCTCGGCTGACAACCAACACATCCTGATGTTCAACTCTCAACAGCCAATGTTATAGGAGAGATCCATGGCAATTCGTCCTTTGCACGACCGTGTTGTTATCAAGCGCCTCGAGGCTGAAGAAAAGACCGCTTCCGGCATCGTTCTGCCGGGTGCCGCGGCTGAGAAGCCGGACATGGGCGAGGTTCTGGCCGTCGGTAACGGCAAAATTCTGGAGAATGGCGAGCGCCGCCCGCTGGAGCTGAAGAAGGGCGACAAAGTCATCTTCGGCAAGTATTCCGGCCAGACCGTCAAGGTTGACGGCGAAGAAGTCCTCGTGATGCGCGAGGAAGACGTTATGGGCATCGTTGAGTAAGCCTCCGACCCTACCCGTACTTCAAACACAGAATTCTGGAGATTTAAGAATGGCTGCTAAAGACGTAAAGTTTGGCGATTCCGCTCGCACCAAGATGGTAAATGGCGTCAACATCCTGGCTGATGCCGTCAAGGTTACCCTGGGCCCGAAAGGCCGCAACGTGGTGCTGGACCGCTCCTTCGGCGCGCCGACCATCACCAAGGACGGCGTCTCCGTCGCCAAGGAAATCGAACTGAAAGACAAGTTCGAGAACATGGGCGCGCAGATGGTGAAGGAAGTCGCTTCCAAGACTTCCGACGTGGCCGGCGACGGCACCACCACCGCCACCGTGCTGGCGCAAGCCATCGTGCAGGAAGGCATGAAGTACGTTGCCGCCGGCATGAACCCGATGGATCTGAAGCGCGGCATCGACAAGGCTGTTATCTCCCTGGTGGGCGAAATCGCCAAGATCGCCAAGCCGTGCGCCACCACCAAGGAAATCGCTCAAGTTGGCTCCATCTCCGCCAACTCCGATTCCGACATCGGTGAAATCATCGCCAGCGCCATGGAAAAAGTGGGCAAGGAAGGCGTAATCACCGTCGAAGACGGCAAGAGCCTGAACAACGAGCTGGATGTGGTGGAAGGCATGCAGTTCGACCGCGGCTACCTGTCCCCGTACTTCATCAACAACCAGGACAAGCAGATCGCTGCGCTGGACAATCCGTTCATCCTGCTGTTCGACAAGAAGATCTCCAACATTCGCGACCTGCTGCCGGTGCTGGAGCAAGTGGCCAAGTCCGGCCGTCCGCTGCTGATCATCGCAGAAGACGTGGAAGGCGAAGCGCTGGCGACTCTGGTGGTGAACACCATTCGCGGCATCCTGAAGGTTGTGGCCGTCAAGGCTCCGGGCTTTGGCGACCGTCGCAAGGCCATGCTGCAAGACATCGCTGTGCTGACTGGCGGCACCGTGATCGCCGAAGAAGTGGGTCTGACCCTGGAAAAAGCTTCCCTGGACATGCTGGGCCAAGCCAAGCGCGTCGAAGTGGGCAAGGAAAACACCACCATCATCGATGGCGCTGGCGAAGCTGCCACCATCCAGGCTCGCGTGGGTGAAATCCGCAAGCAGATCGAAGAAGCCACTTCCGACTACGACCGTGAGAAGCTGCAAGAGCGCGTGGCCAAGCTGGCCGGCGGTGTTGCCGTGATCAAGGTTGGCGCTGCCACCGAAGTGGAAATGAAAGAGAAGAAGGCTCGCGTGGAAGACGCGCTGCACGCTACCCGCGCTGCGGTTGAAGAAGGCGTGGTTGCCGGCGGCGGCGTGGCCCTGCTGCGCGCCCGCGCTTCGCTGGACAGTCTGAAGACCGACAACGCCGAACAAGAAGCGGGCGTGAAGATCGTACTGCGCGCCATCGAGGCTCCGCTGCGTCAGATCGTCAAGAACGCCGGCGACGAGCCGTCCGTTGTGGTGAACAAGGTGCTGGAAGGCAAGGGCAACTTCGGTTACAACGCCGCTACCGGCGAATACGGCGACATGCTGGAAATGGGCGTGTTGGATCCGGCCAAGGTAACCCGCTCCGCTCTGCAGCACGCCGCTTCCGTAGCCGGTCTGATGCTGACCACCGACTGCATGATCGCTGAACTGCCGGAAGACAAGCCGGCTGCTGGCGGCATGCCGGACATGGGCGGCATGGGTGGCATGGGCGGCATGATGTAATCAGCTGCTGATGAGCCGGCAGCCCTGGCGCTGCTGGCATCATTAGGAAAACGGCCTGGATAGCGTTGCTGTCCAGGCCGTTTTGTTTTATCAAACGATTTTAGGCACCGAGCGACGTAAACAGCGGTGCTTCCTGATCTTTGGGTGACAGTACCGGAGGCTGTTGCAGCGGCCAGTCTATCGCCAGCGTTGGGTCGTTCCAGGCGATGGCGCGTTCAAGGTCTTTGAACCAGTAGTCGGTGGTTTTGTACAGAAATTCCGTATCATCGCTCAGGGTCAGGAAACCATGGGCGAAGCCGGCGGGAATCCACATCTGTCGCTTGTTGTCAGCGGAAAGCTCTGCAGCTACCCAGTGGCCGAAGGTGGGGGATTGCGGCCGGATATCGACGGCCACGTCAAACACTGCGCCGACTACCACGCGCACCAGCTTTCCTTGGGCGTGCGGATCGAGCTGGTAATGCAAGCCGCGCAGCACGCCCTTAGCTGAGCGGCTGTGGTTGTCCTGTACAAAATTGACAGCGTAACCAATGGCCTTTTCAAATTCTTCCTGGTTAAAGCTTTCAAAGAAAAAACCGCGCTCATCGCCAAAAACTGCGGGTTCGATAATCTTTACGTCTGAAATAGCGGTATCGATGACATTCATGGATTGCAGTCCTGTCGGCTGAGCATTGGCTAGCCGACGACATTCTGGGGTTAGTAAATGTTATGTTACAGCATGGCTAGCAGATAACGCCCGTAGCCGGTTTTTTCCAGCGGCTTCGCCAGTCTCTTCACTTGTTCGCCATCAATCCAGCCGCTGCGATAGGCGATTTCTTCCGGGCAAGCTACTTTGAGCCCTTGGCGGCTTTCAATGGTCGCGATGAACTGGCTGGCCTCCAGCATCGATTCATGGGTACCGGTATCGAGCCAGGCATAGCCGCGGCCCATGGTTTGCACGTCGAGCAAGCCTTGTTGCAGATAAACGTTGTTGACGTCGGTAATTTCCAGCTCGCTGCGGGCGGAGGGGCGTATGGTCTTGGCGATGTCGACCACTTGTTCATCGTAGAAATACAGGCCGGTTACCGCATAGTGCGATTTGGGCTGTTTGGGTTTTTCTTCGATAGAGAGAGCTTTGCCGCCGTCGTCGAATTCGACGACGCCGTAACGTTCTGGATCGTTTACACGGTAGGCAAACACGCTGGCGCCGCTGGTCTTTTCGTTGGCTTTTTGCAGTAAACCGGAGAAATCGTGGCCATAGAAGATGTTGTCACCCAGCACCAGCGTGGAGGGCGCGCCGTCGAGAAAGCATTCGCCTATTAAAAAGGCTTGCGCCAGGCCATCTGGACTCGCTTGCACGGCATATTCTAGGTTGATGCCCCACTGGCTGCCATCGCCCAGCAACTGTTGGAAGCGCGGGGTGTCTTGCGGCGTGGAGATGATCAGGATGTTCTCGATTCCGGCCAGCATTAGCGTGGTCAGCGGATAGTAGATCATCGGCTTGTCGTAGATCGGCAGCAACTGCTTGCTGACGGCGAGGGTGGCCGGGTAGAGGCGGGTGCCGGAGCCTCCAGCGAGGATGATGCCTTTGCGAGCCTTGCTCATCTTGGAATCCTATCAATTATGCTGTCTGCTGTTGTTGCCACAAGGCAGCGAGCACTATGTCGACGCCTTGCTGCCACACCGGCAGGGTGATGCCGAAGTCGCGCTGAAGTTTGCCGCAATCGAGGCGCGAATTGGCCGGGCGCTTGGCCGGCAATGGATACGCTTCGGTCGGGATGCCATGTACGGCGTCTGCAGTCAGCGCCAGCGGAAAGCCTAGTTTGCCTGCTTGGCCGATCAGATATTGGGCATAGCCATGCCAGCTGGTTTCGCCGGCTGCCGCCAGATGATAAGTGCCGAAGGGACTGCGTTCACTATCGGCGAGGTAGCGTCGGATCAACAGCGTGGTGGTATCGGCGATCAGGGCGGCCGAGGTTGGCGCGCCAATCTGGTCTGCTACCACGTTTAGCTCTTGGCGTTCAGCGGCAAGCCGCAGCATGGTTTTGAGGAAATTGGCGCCGTGGGCGCCGAATACCCAGCTGGTGCGCAGAATCAGGTGGCGTGCTGTCGCCTCCCGTATCGCTTGCTCGCCTTGCCATTTGCTGAGTCCGTAAACCGACTGCGGATCGGCTGCATCGTCTTCACTCCATGGAGTTGTGCCGCTGCCGTTGAATACGTAATCGGTGGAGTAATGGGCCAGCAAGGCGCCATGTCGCTCAGCCCATCGCGCGAGAATGCCCGGCGCAACGGCGTTGATGGCATGCGCCAGCTTGGGTTCCGACTCGGCCTTGTCGACGGCGGTATAGGCAGCGGGGTTGACGATGATGTCGGGGCGCAGTTCATCCAGAAGCCCCGGGATGGCGCTGGCCTTCGCCAAGTCCATCCCTTCGCGGTCCAATGCGATCAGTTCGCCCAGCGGCGCTAGGGCGCGTTGCAACTCGTGGCCGACTTGGCCGTTCTTGCCGGTGACCAGGATGCGCGTCATGCGGGTTGGCCATAGTGTTGGTCGACCCAGTCGCGATAATGGCCGCTGGCGACGTTGTCCACCCATTGTTGGTTGGCAAGATACCATTCAACAGTCTTGCGGATGCCGCTGTCGAAAGTCTCGGCCGGTTTCCAGCCCAGTTCGCGTTCCAGTTTGCGCGCATCGATGGCGTAGCGCCGGTCATGGCCGGGGCGATCTTGCACGAATGTGATCTGCGCGGAGTAGCTGGCGCCATCGGCACGCGGCTTGAGTTCATCGAGAATGGCGCAAATGGTTTTTACCACTTCCAAATTGGCTTTTTCATTCCAGCCGCCAACGTTATACGTTTCCCCCAGGCGTCCGGCTTCCAGCACGCGGCGGATGGCGCTGCAGTGGTCTTTGACATATAGCCAGTCGCGCACCTGCTGGCCGTCGCCGTAAATCGGCAACGGCTTGCCGGCCAGCGCGTTGAGGATGACCAGCGGGATCAGCTTTTCCGGGAAATGGTAGGGGCCGTAATTATTGCTGCAGTTGGTGGTCAGTACCGGCAGGCCATATGTGTGGTGCCAGGCGCGGACCAGATGGTCAGACGCCGCCTTGGAGGCCGAGTAGGGGCTGTTCGGCTCGTAACGGTTGGTTTCGGCGAACGGCGGATCTTCCGGCGACAGCGTGCCGTACACCTCGTCGGTGGAGACGTGCAGAAAGCGGAAGGCCTGCTTGCGCTCCGAGTCCAGGCCGCTCCAGTAAGCGCGCACGCTTTCCAGCAAATTGAAGGTGCCGACGATATTGGTCTCGATGAAATCGGCCGGACCATGGATGGAGCGGTCGACATGGCTTTCTGCTGCGAAATTGATCGCGGCGCGCGGCTGGTGCTCGGCGAGGAGTTTCTCAAGCAACGCGCGGTCGCCGATGCTACCGTGGACGAATGCATGGCGGGCATCGTGTTGAATGGATTGCAAGGTTTCCAGATTGCCGGCGTAGGTCAACGCATCGAGATTGACGACCGTCTCGTCATGGGCTGCCAGCCAGTCGAGAACGAAATTGCCGCCGATAAAGCCGGCGCCGCCGGTAACGAGAATAGTCATCACTGCTTCCTATTAAGATGGTGTCTCATCAAGATGGCGAGCTTCGCTATGCTTAATAAAACGATATCTTACAGATAAATGCTTGCTTTGTTGACGAGGCGTTACGGCATAAGCAGGGCTGGATGCATTGGCTGGCGCAGTCGATACTCGTTATCCTAGTCGATTGAAATTTGCAGCGCAGAGGGCTTTGTCCGCTTTTCCAAGCGCAAGCTGACAAACCTGGGTCTCTGAGCAATATTGAGGAATGTATTTAATGCGATTGAACGATGTGGTATCGACCCTGGATGCGCTGTTGGAACCCTGGCGTTACAAGGACTACGCCCCCAATGGCCTTCAAGTGGAAGGCCGGGCGGAGGTTGGCAAGATTGTAACCGGCGTGACGGCATCGCAGGCCATGATCGAGGCTGCGGCAGCGCGCGGCGCCGATGCCATCCTGGTGCATCACGGCTATTTTTGGAAAGGCGAGGACGCCAGCATATGCGGCATGAAACGGCAGCGCATCCGCAGCTTGCTGCAACATGACATCAGCCTGCTTGCCTATCACCTGCCGCTGGATGGTCATGCGGAGTGGGGCAACAACGCCAGCCTGGGCCGCATGCTGGGGCTTGAAGCGCAAGGGCAGGCTGGCGAGCAAGGCTTGTTGTGGCATGGCCAGTGGCCGGAAGGCGGCGATGCGGCTCGGCTAAACCAGCACGTATCGTCTATTCTGGGCAGAAGCGCCTTATTGCTGGGACGGAATGACAAGCCGGTGCGGCGGGTCGCCTGGTGCACTGGCGGCGCGCAGGGTTTTTTCGCTGACGCGATCGCGCTGGGCGTGGACGCTTTCATCACCGGCGAGGCATCGGAACAGAATTATCACATGGCGATGGAAAGCGATGTCGCATTCATCGCCGCAGGTCATCATGCAACAGAGCGCTACGGCATTCAATCGCTCGGTGAGCATTTAATGAAATCAACAGGCATAAAAGTGGAATTTATTGATATAAATAACCCTGTTTGAGATGCTTTGGCGCGTAAATGACAATTTATTTGCATGGATGCTTCAAGTCCCTACTAGTAATCGGGTAAAATCTGGCAGTTTAGGGCTCGATTTCCACGATTGAGGATGACTGTAATGAGTGAACAGCAAGTCGATACGGGGCGCCGTCGTTTTCTGACGGTCGCTTCCAGCGCTGTTGGAGGGGTTGCGGTGGTTGGCGCGGCCACGCCGTTCTTTATGAGCTTTTTCCCGTCGGAACGGGCAAAGGCAGCGGGGGCGCCGGTCGAAGTCGATATCGGCAAGATTGAACTGGGGCAGAAAATCAACGTTGAATGGCGCGGCAAGCCGGTGTGGATTCTCAGCCGCACGCCGGAACAGCTGAAAAATCTGCCGAAAAACGACCCCAAACTGGTCGATCCGACGTCGGACGTCGAGCAGCAGCCCGCTTATTGCAAGAACGAGCACCGCTCGATCAAACCGCAATATCTGGTGGCGGTCGGCATCTGCACCCACTTGGGCTGTTCGCCGACCTTCCGGCCCGATCTGGCACCCGCCGATCTGGGACCGGACTGGCTGGGCGGCTTCTACTGCCCTTGCCACGGCTCCAAGTTCGACCTGGCCGCCCGCGTGTTCAAGGGGGTGCCGGCGCCGAAGAATCTGGAGATTCCCCCGCACAAGTATCTGTCCGACACCCGTCTGCTGATCGGCGACGACAAATAAGCTGAGGGCGAAAAATGAGCAAAGCGCAAAAGCTGCTGAACTGGGTGGACGAACGTTTTCCGCTGACCGCCCTGTGGGAAAGCCAATGGGGCAAGTATGTCGCCCCCAAGAACTTCAACTTCTGGTACTTCTTCGGTTCGCTGGCCATGCTGGTGCTGGTGCTGCAGATCGTCACCGGCATCTTTTTGACCATGAACTACAAGCCGGACGGCACGCTGAACGCCGCCGGCGTGCCGGTGGCCTTCGCCTCGGTCGAATACATCATGCGTGACGTGGCCGGCGGCTGGATCATCCGCTACATGCACTCCACCGGCGCCTCGATGTTCTTCGTGGTGGTCTATCTGCACATGTTCCGCGGCCTGATCTACGGCTCGTACAAGCAGCCGCGCGAACTGGTGTGGGTATTCGGCACGCTGATCTTCCTGTGCCTGATGGCGGAAGCTTTCATGGGTTATCTGCTGCCGTGGGGGCAGATGTCGTTCTGGGGCGCCCAGGTGATCGTCAACCTGTTCGGCTCCATCCCAGTGATCGGCCCTGACTTGTCGGTGTGGATCCGCGGCGACTACGTGGTGTCCGACGCCACGCTGAACCGCTTCTTCGCCTTGCATGTGATTGCCGTGCCGCTGGTGCTGTTGGCGCTGGTGGTGGCTCACTTGATGGCGCTGCACGAAGTCGGCTCCAACAATCCGGACGGCGTGGAAATCAAGCAGCAGCCGAAGGACCCGGCAACCGGCATCTACCTCGACGGCATCAACTCGCATCCGTACTACACCATCAAGGACATCCTCGGCGTAGTGGTGTTCATGATCGTGTTCTCCGCCATCGTGTTCTTCCTGCCGGAAATGGGCGGCTACTTCCTGGAGCATCCGAACTTCGATCAGGCGGATCCGCTGAAAACGCCGCCTCACATCGCGCCGGTCTGGTACTTCACGCCGTTCTACGCCATTCTGCGCGCCGTGCCGTCGTTTGCCGGCACCCAGGTGTGGGGCGTGCTGGCCATGGGCGCCGCTGTGGTGCTGATCGCCTTCCTGCCGTGGCTGGATCGTTCGCCGATCAAGTCCATCCGCTACCGCGGTCCTAAGTTCAAGATCGCGCTAGTGCTGTTCATCGCCGCCTTCATCGGCCTGGGCATTTTGGGCGCGCTGCCGCCGACGGGATTGCGTACCGCGCTGTCGCAGATCTTCTCGGTGGTCTACTTCGCCTTCTTCCTGGGTATGCCGTTCTACACCAAGAACGACGTTGGCAGCGTGCCGGTGCCGGAGCGGGTGACGGACACCAATGCCAAGCGCCAGATCCAGTTCCTGGTCATGGTGGCTCTGACCGTGTTCCTGGCCGCGCTGTTCGCCATGAACGTGTAAGCAAGGGGATAAGGAAAATGAAAAACAAGATGCGCAAGCTGATCGCCGCCATGGCGCTGGTGCTGCCGTTCTCCGCGCCGGCGCTGGCCAACGAGGGCGGTCCCAAGCTTGAGAAGGCGCCGATCGACATCCAGGATACGGAAAGCCTGCAGCGCGGCGCGCAGATATTCGTCAATTACTGCCTGTCCTGCCATTCGGCCAGCATGATGCGCTACAACCGGCTGGAAGACATCGGCCTGTCTGAAGAGCAGATCAAGGCCAACCTGCTGCCGGAAGGCGCCAAGATCGGCGATCAGATGAATATCGCGATGGACAAGAAGGATGCCAAGGCCTGGTTCGGCGCCGTGCCGCCCGACTTGTCGCTGATTGCCCGCTCGCGGGGCGCGGATTACCTGTATGGCTATCTGCGCGGTTTCTATCGCGACCCGACGCGTCCTACCGGCTGGAACAATCTGGTATTCGACAAGGTCGGCATGCCGCATGTGTTCTGGGAGTGGCAGGGCGAGCAGGTGCTGAAGACCGAGAAGGATGCCGAGGGCCATGAGGAGCATTCTCTGCAGCTCGTTAAGGCAGGCAGCCTGACCAAGCTGGAAAACGGCAAGGCCAACACCGTCGAGTACGATCGCCGGATGGCGGACCTGACCAATTTCCTGGTCTACATGGGCGAACCGGCCGCGGTGAAGCGCCAGCAGATCGGTTACGTGGTGCTGATGTTCCTAGGCTTGTTGCTGTTCCCGCTGGTGTACCTGTTGAAGAAGGAATACTGGCGCGACGTGCATTGATTCGCGCTGGATGCGGTCTGGAAAAGGCGGAATGATTTCCGCCTTTTTTCTTTTTAAATCATGATGTTGTATTGAAATGCTGGAAATGGGTGCGGCGAAGGTGCTAGAATGGCCTGCTACACCAATTCATTGTTAGTCAAGGATTTTCTCCGCCATGATGACCCTCTACTCCGGAATCACCTGCCCATTCAGTCAGCGCTGCCGTATCGTGCTCTTCGAGAAGGGGATGGATTTCGAAATTATCGATGTGGACATCCATAACAAGCCGGAAGACCTGGCCGTGATGAATCCGTACAACGAAGTGCCGGTGCTGGTTGAGCGCGACCTGATCCTGCACGAGTCCAACATCATCAACGAATACATCGACGAGCGCTTCCCGCATCCGCAACTGATGCCGGCCGATCCGGTGATGCGCGCCCGCGCCCGCCTGTTCCTGCATCGTTTTGAAAATGAGCTGTTCATCCACGTGAAGACGCTGGAAGCCGGCGCTACCGGCAAGGAAGCCACCAAGGCGCGCGAAGCGATCCGCGACGGTCTGACCACCATCGCCCCGATTTTCGCCAAGCAGAAGTTCATGCTGGGCGATGACTTCTCCATGATCGATGTGGCCATCGCGCCGCTGATGTGGCGCCTGGAGCACTACAACATCGATCTGGGCAAGAGCGCAGCGCCTATCCTGAAGTACGCCGAACGCATTTTCCAACGCCAGTCCTTTATCGATTCGCTGACGCCGTCCGAAAAGGCGATGCGCAAGTAAGGAAAAGCGATGAGCTCCAGCACCAAGCCCTACATGATTCGCGCGCTGCACCAGTGGTGCTGCGACAACGGGCACACGCCCTATCTGGTGGTATGGGTCAATGACCGCACCGATGTGCCGCGTGAATACGTGAAGAACAACGAGATCGTGCTCAATGTCGCCTACAGCGCCACCAAGAATCTGCAGATCGAAAACGACTGGATCTCGTTTTCGGCGCGGTTCGGCGGGATGTCTCGCGATATTTGGGTGCCGGTGGGGAATGTGATGTCCATCTTCGCCCGCGAAACGGGCGAAGGCATGGGCTTCGAGGTGGAGCCGATGCCGGAGGACGCGGCGCTCAAGCCGGCGCCGTCGGTCGACCAGCCGAAGAACGATGGCGACGACCCGGGGCCGAACCGTCCGAGCGGCGGTCGTCCCAGCCTGCGCATCGTTAAATAGTTCAGCATCGCAAACCGGCCTTCTGGCCGGTTTTTTACATATGGCGGGCGAAAAAAAACGGGGCCAGAGGCCCCGCCAAGTCCCTTACACAACAAACTTTGCTCTGCCGGCCTTATTCCACGCGCTCGCCGTGCAGCACTACATCCAGTCCTTCGCGTTCCTCGTCTTCCGCCACGCGCAGGCCGATCACCAGATTCACCAGCTTCAGCAGGATGAAGGTGACGATGCCGCAGTAGACGATAGTGACGCCCACCCCCAGCGCCTGGGTGGCCAAGCTGCCATCTGCGCCGCCGATGTCCTTCACTGCAAAGATGCCGGTCAACAGCGCGCCCAGGATGCCGCCGACGCCGTGCACGCCGAACGCGTCCAGAGAATCGTCGTAGCCCATCATGTGCTTCAGACCGGTGGCGCCCCAGAAGCACACCACGCCGGCAGCCAGGCCGATGATCAGCGCACCCTTGACGTCGACGAAGCCCGCGGCCGGCGTGATGGCGACCAGGCCCGCGACGGCGCCGGAGGCGATGCCAAGTACCGACGGCTTCTTCTTGGTGGCCCATTCGGCGAACATCCAGGCCAGGGCGGCCATCGCGGTGGCCACCTGGGTGGTCACCATGGCCATGCCGGCACGGCCGTCGGCGGCGCCTGCGGAGCCGGCGTTGAAGCCGAACCAACCCACCCACAGCATGGAGGCGCCCACCAGCGTCAGGATCAGGTTATGCGGCGCCATGGCTTCCTTGCCGTAGCCGACGCGCTTGCCCAGCACCAGCGCCGTCACCAGGCCGGCCACGCCGGCGTTGATGTGCACCACGGTGCCGCCGGCGAAGTCCAGCACGCCCTTGTCGCCCATCCAGCCGCCCGGCGCCCATACCCAGTGCGCCACCGGCACGTAGACCATCAGCGACCACAGCGCCATGAAGACCAGCATGGCCGAGAACTTCATGCGTTCGGCGAAGGCGCCGGTGATCAGCGCCGGCGTGATGATGGCGAAGGTCATCTGGAAGGTCATGAACACCGATTCCGGAATGGTGCCGGCCAGCGGATGCACCGCCAGTTTGCCGGCATCCTTCATGTACACCATGCCGTCCAGCATGAAGCGCGACAGATCGCCGATATACGGGTTGCCGACGGTGAAGGCCAGGCTGTAACCGACGACGGCCCACAGCACGGTCACCAGGGCGGTGATGGCGAAGCTTTGCATCAGCGTGGCCAGCACGTTTTTCTTGCGTACCATGCCGCCGTAAAACAGCGCCAGGCCGGGAATGGTCATGAACAGCACCAGGGCGGTGGAGGTCAGCATCCAGGCGGTATCGCCGGAGTTGATTACCTTCACGGCGGCCACTGCGGGCCCGGCCGGCGCGTCGGCCAGGGCGGGCAGGGCAACGGTGGACAGGCCGGCAGCCATTGCAGCGAGTATCTTTTTCATTATGGTTTCCCCAGTTTCACTGATGCGTCAGACGGCGTCGGCGCCGGTTTCGCCGGTGCGGATGCGGATGACTTGCTCCAGGTCGTAGACAAAGATCTTGCCGTCGCCGATCTTGCCGGTGCGGGCGGATTTCTCGATGGCTTCCACCACTTGGTCCAGCAGGGCGTCGTCGATGGCGATTTCCAGTTTCACCTTGGGCAGGAAATCGACGACATATTCGGCGCCGCGGTACAGTTCGGTATGGCCTTTCTGGCGGCCGAAACCCTTGACCTCGGATACGGTCACGCCTTGCACGCCGATGGCGGACAGGGCTTCGCGGACTTCGTCAAGCTTGAACGGCTTGATTACTGCAGTGACGAGTTTCATGGCTGCTCCTTCTCGGGCGATTGACAGATCAGGTTCTGCTGACAACGCTAACGCAGGAATCGTGCCAGCCTTGGGCGAGGGCGCTTGTGGCCAGAATGCGTAGCGGCGGGGGAGGCAGGCTCGTATTATGGCACTGTATTTGTGCGCTGCAGCGGACTGGCTTGCACCGTTATGGTGCGTCGCATCGCAAGCGGCGCCTGGCGGCTGTGTGCGCCTAGCCGCGAGGGACGTAGATGGGCCGAGCGGACAGGAAAGCGGGAGCGCCGCGGCGCTTTTTGCTACACTCCGCTTGATATCAAGCAACCGCAGGAGCCGCGAGCATGTTGAGCCAGAAACTGTTTGACGAAATCAGCGCCAAGATCAGCGAAACCATCGCCGCCAGCCCGGCCAAGGATTTGGAAAAAAACATCCGCGCCATGATGGCCTCCACTTTTTCCAAAATGGATCTGGTGACGCGCGAGGAGTTCGATGTGCAGCAGGCCGTGTTGGCCCGCACCCGCGAGCAGCTGGCTGCGCTGGAGTCCCGTCTAGGCCGTCTGGAGAGCCAGGTGTTTCCGGAGGAGTCCGCCGCCAAAGCCGAAGCGCAGTCGGAACTCGGCCACTCCTGAGACGGGCGGCATGGGCGCGGCTGTCATCCGCTGCGGTGATGGCCGGATTGGACGGCGGCTTGCCGGGAGGCTGCCGCATGCGCGCTTCAAACGCGGCGGGTGGCCATTTCCGCCGCCAAGGGGGAACCTTACATGACGCTGGCTGTGTTGCATTGCAGGGCCTTGCAGGGCATGCAGGCGCCGGAGGTGGCGGTGGAAGTGCATCTGGCCAACGGTCTGCCTGCGTTCAACATCGTTGGTTTGCCGGAAGCGGAAGTGAAGGAAAGCCGGGAACGCGTGCGCGCCGCCATCCAGACTTCCGGCTTCGAATTTCCGGCGCGCCGCATCACGGTCAATCTGGCGCCGGCCGACTTGCCCAAGGATTCCGGCCGCTTCGACCTGCCCATCGCCATCGGCATCCTGCAGGCATCTGGACAGGTCAAGTGCGACGACATCTCCCGCTATGAGTTTGCCGGCGAGCTGGCGCTGGGCGGCGAGTTGCGGCCCGTGCGCGGCGCGCTGGCCATGGCCTGCCAATGCCACGCGGCCGGCCGCGCTTTTGTTTTGCCGGCGGACAGCGCGGCGGAAGCCGCCGTGGCGGAGGGCGCGCGGATTTACGGCGTTGCGTCGTTGTTGCAGGCCTGTGCTTTCCTCAATGGCCTGCAGCCTTTGGAGCCGATTGCCGCCCCGGCCTTTGGCATGCTGCCGAACTATCCCGATCTGGCCGATGTCAAAGGCCAGTCTGTTGCGCGCGGCGCTTTGGAAATCGCCGCGGCCGGCGGGCACAGCCTGTTGCTGATGGGACCGCCCGGCACCGGCAAGTCCATGCTGGCGTCGCGCCTGCCGGGTCTGTTGCCGCCCTTGTCGGCGGAAGAGGCGCTGGAAAGCGCGGCGGTGCAGTCGCTGGCGTCGCAAGGTTTCCGAGCCGCCAGCTGGCGCGCCCGGCCATTTAGAGCGCCGCATCACACCGCTTCCGCGGTGGCGCTGGTCGGCGGGGGCAGCGATCCAAGGCCTGGCGAAATCAGCCTGGCGCATCACGGCGTGCTGTTTCTGGACGAGTTGCCGGAATTCGACCGCAAGGTGCTGGAAGTGTTGCGCGAGCCATTGGAGAGCGGCGTCATCCATATTTCGCGGGCGGCGCGGCAAGCGAGCTTCCCGGCGCGCTTCCAGCTGGTGGCGGCGATGAATCCCTGTCCTTGCGGTTATCACGGCCATCCCTCTGGGCGCTGCCACTGCACGCCGGAGCAGGTTGCGCGATATCGCGGTAAAATTTCTGGGCCTTTGCTGGACCGCATCGACCTGCACGTGGAGGTGCCGACGCTGACCGCCGACGAGTTGTTGAGCGCGTCGGCCGGCGAGAGCAGCGAGTCGGTGCGGAAACGGGTGCTGCAGGCGCGCGAGCGGCAATGGCGCCGCCAAGGCGTGTTGAACGCTGCGCTGCAGGGCGAGCAATTGGAACAGCACTGCGGCGCGGATGCCGACGCGCTGGCGATTCTGGCCAAGGCCTTGCAGCAGCTTGGCTTGTCGGCGCGCGCTTATCATCGGATACTGCGGGTTTCGCGCAGCATCGCCGATTTGCAGGGCGCGGAGCGCATAAGCCGCAATCATGTTTTGCAGGCGATTCAGCTGCGGCGCCTGGCGCAGGCGGGCGCGTGAAAATATTTGATCAATCAGCCGGATGGCATAATGGCAATCCGTTCGACAACAATAGCGGTAGTGGTGAATGGCTAATCGAGATCTGAAAAACTCCCCTCGTCCGTCGCGCGGGCGCGGCAATTCGTCTTCCTCTTCGCGCAGCGGCGGGGGCGGCATGATGGCGGGCATGATTATTGGCTTGATCATCGGCGTGGCGGTGGCTGTGGGACTGGCGATGTATCTCAACCGCTCCCCGGCGCCGTTCCAGACCAAGAACCAGGCCAAGGCCGAAACTTCGCAGCCGCCGACTGAGCTGCTGGCGCCGGGCACCCGCATCTCCGAGGCGGCTTCCGCCGCGACGTCCGCGCCGCCGCCGCATCCCGCGCAGTCCAGCGCGCAGGCCACGCTGGATTCGACCGAGTCTGTCCCCTTGCCGCCGCCGGCTGCCGCCACGCATGAGAATAAGCCTAAGCCTGCCGCGCCGCCGGCTCAGGCCAAGCGTGACGGCAACGACCAGCGCTTCGATTTCTACAAGATCCTGCCGGGCCAGGTTGATGCGGTGACCTCGGACGCCAAGGGCGACAAGGCGGGGGAACCTTCGTCATCGGCGCAGGCCAAAAAGGTCTATCTGCAGCTCGGCGCCTTCCAGAATCAGGATGAGGCCGACAACTTGAAGGCCAAGCTGGCGCTGCTGGGCGTGGAAGCAAAGATCCAGTCGGTCAACGTGCCGGACAAGGGGATGGTGCATCGGGTGCGCGTCGGGCCGCTGAGTCGTCAGGACGAGGTGGACCGCCTGCGCGTTCAATTGAAGCAGAACGGCATCGCCGCCAGCGTGGTGAAGGCCGAGTAGTCGAACGATCCATACACGGGAAAACAAGATGAAGAAATGGTTGTTGTTGATGCTGCTGGCGGCCAGCGGCTTGGCCAATGCGGCGATCGAACTGGGCAAGGACTACACCATGCTGAGCACGCCTCAGCCGGTGGCGGATCCGAAGAAAGTCGAAGTGATCGAGTTCTTCTCCTATCACTGCATCCATTGCTACGACGATGATCCGGCGATGAACGCCTGGGCCAAGACGCAGCCGGCCGATGTGAGTTTCCGCAAGGAGCAGATCGTGTGGCAGAAATCCATGGAAGGCTTTGCCCGCATGTTCGCCACCTTCAAGGCAACCGGCACGTTCGACAAGCTGCACCGGCCGGCTTTCGATGCGCAGATCAAGCAGCGCATCAATCTGGCCGACCCTGCCGAGTTCACCAAGTGGATCAAGCAGCAAAAGGGCATCGATAGCGCCAAGCTGCTGCAGACCTACAACTCTTTCGGCATCAACGCCCAAGTGGCGCGCGCGGCCAAGATCACCCGCGATTACCAGATCCAGGGCACGCCCACGATCATCGTCAACGGCAAGTACGTGCTGGTGACCAGCACGCCGGAGCGGATGACCCAGGTGTTGAATGAGCTGATCGCCAAGGCGCGCGCCGAGAAGAAGTAATCCAGCCAACAAAACCTCGCGGGGAGCCTGAGCCAAGGCGCGCCGACGCAGGCAGCGCAGCTGGTCCGGCAAGGAAGCGCAAGGGCTTGGCGGCGGCGGTACTCGACAGGGCGGCTTGTGCCGCCCTGTTGTTTTATTGAGCCCCTAGTTATTCCGCCGCTGATTTTATACATTGAGATAAAAATGTCTTGACGCCAATCTACAGGCGGATTATGATGCGTTCTCTCCTGACGCGGGGTGGAGCAGTCTGGTAGCTCGTCGGGCTCATAACCCGAAGGTCGTAGGTTCGAATCCTGCCCCCGCAACCAAATACGAAAAAGCCGAATCATTACGATTCGGCTTTTTGCATTTCCATCGACCCATGGTTTACATCACCCGGCGCCAGCCCAGGCGCTGCAGCGCGCTATATTCGGCAAAATAATTTTGTAACAGATTGCAACGCTGGGCGTCGCCTGGTTCCGTCAAGTACGATGTCCTAAACCATTGTCTCCGCTATAGTTTTTCCCCGCAGCAGATATTGATCGGAATCAACCGAATTGCATATCTTGCGGACTGCGGCCATTGATCTGAGTCAATCCCCTTGAAATATCAGGCAAAACTGTTTCTAATACGCCCGCTCGACGCGCGTCCTGCGACGATTTGCCGCAGCAGGGCCGGGTCGGACTCGATGTTTGTGTTTGCCGAATGCCTGTCTTCCCGCGCCGTATCCCGGCGTTCACCCGGACAGTGGGTTTTCAGCTGTCACCTCATCACGGGAAGCGCTCCTTGAGCGGCTTCCTCCGGCCCGCTTCCGCCGTGGAAACGGATGCGCGCCGGTGATTCGCGGAATCCGCGAGCCCTGAAAGTCTGTTGTTTCGCTTGGCGGCGTTGCTGATCCCCGAGAGGAGGGCGGAACCCGCCTGCTGGACATTTCGCTGGCGTTGGAGCATGGCTCACAACGCCTGTTGCGCATCGGCGCGTTGAAGGATTTTTAACCCGTAAAGTCGTAAGATGAGAAACCATAGACCCTCCCGCCTGTTGTGGGGGCTTTCTCCGCTCGTCGCTCTGCTGCTCTCGGGATGTCAAGGCGGTATCCTTGACCCCAAGGGCCCGGTCGCTGCCGAGCAGAAGTCCCTGATCATCACGGCAACCGCGCTGATGCTGCTGGTCGTCATTCCGGTGATCGTGATGACCCTGGTTTTTGCCTGGAAATATCGCGCCAGCAATAAGGACGCCGCTTACGAGCCGAAGTGGTCGCACTCGACCAAGATCGAGCTGGTAGTCTGGCTGATCCCCTGCATCATCATCGCCTTCCTGGCGACGCTGACTTGGCACACCACCCATAAGCTGGACCCGTATCGTCCGCTGGACTCCGACCAGAAGCCGATCCAGGTGCAGGTGGTGGCGCTGAACTGGAAGTGGTTGTTCATCTATCCCGAGCAGCAAATCGCTGTCGTCAACGAACTGGCGTTCCCGGCCAATGTGCCGGTGAGCTTCAGGATCACCTCCGACGCGGCGATGAACTCCTTCTTCATCCCGCAACTGGGCGGCCAGATCTACGCCATGGCGGGCATGCAGACCCAACTGCACCTGTTGGCGAACGAGCCTGGCATCTACAAGGGCTTCTCCGCCAACTACAGCGGCGCGGGCTTTACCGGCATGAAGTTCAACGCGATCGCCACCAAGACGCCGGCTGAGTTCGATGCCTGGGTCGCCAAGGTCAAGGCTTCCGGCAAGGCGCTGGATCCCCAGGCCTACCTGCAGCTGCTGAAGCCGAGCGAGAACAATCCGGTGGCTTACTACTCGTCCAGCACGCCGTACCTGTTCGAAGCGGTGCAGCACAAGTACATGGCTGCGCGCCCCTCGCTGGCCGATAGCGACGACGCTATCAAGCTGGCCAGGATGACCAAAGAACTGTGCGCCGCGATCACCCCGCCGGTCGTCAAGGAGTAACGATTAATGTGGTTAGGTAAACTGACTCTGGACGCGATTCCGTACCATGAGCCCATCATCATGGGGGCGCTGGGCGGCGCCGGCCTGATCGGGCTGATGCTGTTCGCGCTCATCACCAAGTTCGGCAAGTGGGGCTATCTCTGGAATGAGTGGCTGACCTCGGTCGATCACAAGAAAATCGGCGTGATGTACATCATCGTCGCCATGATCATGCTGCTGCGCGGCTTCGCCGACGCGCTGATGATGCGTACCCAGCTGGCCGTCGCCACCGGCGGCAGCCACGGCATCTTCCCGCCGGAACACTACGATCAGATCTTCACCGCCCACGGCGTGATCATGATCATCTTCATGGCGATGCCGTTCATGACCGGCCTGATGAACATCGTGGTGCCGCTGCAAATCGGCGCGCGCGACGTGGCCTTCCCCTTCCTGAACTCGCTGAGCTTCTGGCTGCTGGTGTCCGCCGTGATCCTGGTCAACCTGTCGCTGGGCGTGGGCAACTTCGCCCGCACCGGCTGGGTGGCCTATCCGCCGCTGGCCGAGCTGGGCTTCAGCCCGGACGTGGGGGTGGATTACTACATCTGGGCCTTGCAGTTGTCAGGCTTAGGGACGACGCTGACGGCCATCAACTTCCTGGTGACCGTGATCAAGATGCGCGCCCCGGGCATGAAGCTGATGGAAATGCCGATCTTCACCTGGACCTGCACCTGGGCCAACGTGCTGATCGCCACCTCCTTCCCGATCCTGACCGGCGCCTTGGCCATGCTGACGCTGGACCGCTACCTGGACTTCCACTTCTTCACCGCGGAAGCGGGCGGCAACGCCATGATGTACCTGAACCTGTTCTGGGCCTGGGGTCACCCCGAGGTGTACATCCTGGTGCTGCCGGCGTTCGGCATCTTCTCCGAAGTGGTGTCCACCTTTGCCGGCAAGCGCCTGTTCGGCCACAAGTCCATGATCTACGCCAGCGGCGCGATCTCCATCCTGGGTTTCATGGTCTGGCTGCACCACTTCTTTACGATGGGCTCCGGCGCCAACGTGAACGCCTTCTTCGGCATCGCGACCATGATCATCTCGATCCCGACCGGCGTGAAGCTGTTCAACTGGCTGTTCACCATCTACAAGGGCCGCCTGCGCTTTGAAACCCCGATCCTGTGGACGCTGGGCTTCATGGTGACCTTCTCCATCGGCGGCATGACCGGCGTGCTGCTGGCGGTGCCGGGCGCGGACTTCGTGCTGCACAACAGCCTGTTCCTGATCGCCCACTTCCACAACACCATCATCGGCGGCGCCGTGTTCGGCTACCTGGCCGGCATGACCTTCTGGTTCCCCAAGGTGTTCGGCTTCAAGCTGGAGCCGAAGCTGGGCAAGGCATCGTTCTGGTTCTGGCAGATCGGCTTCTTCTTCGCCTTCATGCCGCTGTACGTGCTGGGCTTCATGGGCATGACCCGTCGCCTGAACTACACCACCAATCCGGCGTTTGAGCCGTGGCTGAACATCGCCTTGTTCGGCGCGCTGCTGATCGCTTGCGGCATCGGCTGCCAGTTGCTGCAGATTGTGGTCAGCGTCATCAAGCGCAAGGAACTGAAGGACGAAACCGGCGACCCGTGGAACGGCCACACTCTGGAGTGGTCCACCTCCTCCCCGGCGCCGTTCTACAACTTCGCCAAGCTGCCGCAGGTGCATGACATCGACGCCTTCACCGATATGAAGGAAAAGGGCGTGGCCTACGTTGTGCCGAAGTCGTACGAGCCTATCCACATGCCGAAGAACACCTCGGTCGGCGTCTTCATCGGCGCCTTCGCCACCGTGTTCGGTTTCGCGATGATCTGGCACATCTGGTGGCTGGCCATCGTTGGCCTGGTGGGCATTATCGGCAGCATGCTGGCCCGCGCTTACGACAACGACCTGGACTACTACGTGCAGCCGGACGAAGTGGAAGCCATCGAGCGCGCCCGCTTCGAACAGCTGGGCATCGATGTGGACAACTATACCGAGCGTGATCAGGCCAAGCCGAAAAAGGCTGCCCGTCCGACCACGACCGCGTAACAGGCTGGATCTGACATGACGACTTATGTAAACCAAGCGCATGGCGCGCATGAGGACCACGGCCACCACGACAGCAGCGAACAGACTGTCCTGGGCTTCTGGTTCTACCTGATGACCGACTGCATCCTGTTCGCGACGGCGTTCGCGGGCTATGCGGTGTTGTTCCGCAATGTGGCGGAAGGCGTGACCGGCAAGGAAATCTTCGATCTGCAATACGTGCTGGTGGAAACCGCGGCCCTGCTGCTGTCTTCCATCACCTACGGCTTTGCCATGATCGCCGGCCACAAAGGCAACAAGCCTGCGGTGCTGGGCTGGCTGGCGGTGACCTTCCTGTTCGGCGCGGCGTTTATCGGTCTGGAAATCAATGAATTCCATCACCTGATCGCCGAGGGCCACGGCCCGCAGAAGAGCGCCTTCCTGTCGGCCTTCTTCGGTCTGGTGGGCCTGCACGGCCTGCACGTGACCGCCGGCCTGATCTGGATGGGCGTGATGATGATGGAAGTGGTGAAGACTGGCCTGACCAGCCGCGCCATGACCCGCCTGAACTGCCTGTCGCTGTTCTGGCACTTCCTCGACATCGTGTGGATCTGCGTGTTCACCGTCGTCTACCTGAAAGGAGCCATGTGATGAGCCACAGCCATTCGCATGACAACGCCAGCCATATCAGCGTAAAGGGCTATCTGGTCGGCTTCGTCCTGTCCGTGATCCTGACCGTCATCCCGTTCTGGATGGTGATGGGCGGCGCCTTCACCAAGCAGGCGACCCTGATCGGCATCTTCGCCCTGGCGGTGGTGCAGATCGTGGTGCAGCTGAAGTATTTCCTGCACCTGGACTTCAGCAAGGAAGGCAAGCTCAATACCTTCTCCTTCCTGTTCACCGGCATGGTGATCGTGCTGCTGGTCGGCCTGTCGATCTGGATCATCTACTCCGCCGACGCGCTGATGATGCGCTGAGGCAGGGTTGAGGAAAGCCGATTTGAAGCTCAAACGCTATCTCCAAGTCACCAAGCCGGGCATCATCTTCGGCAACCTGATCTCGGCCGTCGGCGGTTTTCTGCTGGCGGCGCAGGGGCCGGTTGACTGGTGGCTGCTGCTGGCCACGGTGAGCGGTCTGGTGCTGGTCGTGGCCTCCGGCTGCGCCATCAACAACTGCATCGACCAGGACATCGACGCCAAGATGACCCGCACCCAGAAACGGGTGCTGGTCACCGGCGCGATGAGCACCAAGGCGGCGCTGGCCCACGGCGTCGTGCTGGGGCTGGCCGGTTTCGCCATCCTGTGGCGTTGGACCAATCCGCTGGCCTTCGGCTGCGTGCTGTTCGGCTTCGTGATCTATGTCGGCGTGTACAGCCTGTACATGAAGCGCAACTCGGTGTACGGCACCGTAGTGGGCAGCCTGTCCGGCGCGGTGCCGCCGGTGGCCGGCTACTGCGCCGTCACCGGCCGCTTCGACATGGGCGCGGCTATCCTGCTGTTGATGTTCAGCCTGTGGCAGATGCCGCACTCCTACGCGATCGCGATCTTCCGCTTCAAGGATTACGAGGCGGCGGGCATCCCGGTGCTGCCTGTGGTGCGCGGCATTTCCAGCGCCAAGCAGCAGATCGTGCTGTACATCCTGGCCTTTGCAGTGGCGACGGTGATGCTGGTGCTCGGCGGCTACGCCGGCTATGGCTATCTGGCGGTGGCCTGCGCCACCAGCCTGTGGTGGCTGAAGATGGCCTTGTCCGGCTACAAGCGGGAAACCGACGACCGGGCCTGGGCGCGCCAGGTGTTTTTCTTCTCCATCATCACCATCACCGCCTTGTCGGTGATGATGGCGGTGGATGGCAAGACGCCGGCCGATGGCCATCGGCCTATCCTGACTGCGGACGCCAGCGCGTACCGTTAAGTCTGGTTCGAGTCTGATCTTCGCAAACGGGGAGTCGCGCAAGCGGCTCCCCGTTTTGTCATCGATACGCACGATCAGCGCGCGAGCAACAGGGCGGACACGTAGAGGCCGAGACCAAAAGCGCCGTGCGCGGCCAAGCTGCGCAAGCGGGCGGCGTTGGGCTGCGACGTTTTGCTGGCGGCGATGCCGGCGCCGAGGCCGGGCTGCAGGATCAAGAACGGCGCGGCCACGCTGGCAAGGCCGAAAGCCTGCGCCGGCGGCAACGTCGGGGTATGCCGCCATTCCGGCCCGCATAGCGCAAGCAGTATGGCGGCGAAAACAACGCCAATGCCGTAGTGCAGCAGCCAGCCTAGCGGCGCTTCGCCGGAAATGGGCTCCGCTTGGGCGATATTGTCATGATGGAATCGGCCGCGCAGCAGATGACCGCCCCAGCGTCCCACCATGGCGTAATTCAACGATGGGATATGGAAAAAACGGCGCAGCACCCACGCCCACAGGTCCATGATCAGCGTCGCGCCGACGCCTAGCGCCAGCGTGTAGCAGAGGTATTCAAGGGTCATGATGGTTCCATTTTCAGTGTGTCGCGAGGCTGGAGGATGCCCTTGAGCGGGCTGAGCCTCGTCTGTTAATATCGGCAATCATTCAATAAATCTATTGAATGATTAAGTAAATGGCAAGGTCATGTCAATGTCAAAAATAAATGACGAAGATGGAATGCCGCATGCGATGGCGGATTTAGCCAAGACACTGGGCAACAGCCATCGTCTGCTGCTGTTGGAACAGATGGCCGATGGCGAGAAAACCGTCGAGGCCTTGTCTGCGCTGGCAAGTTTGTCAGTGGCGAATGCCTCGCAGCATCTGCAGTTATTGAAACGCGCCGGCTTTGCCCAGTCGCGGCGCGAGGGTAAAAACGTGCTGTACCGCTTGGGAAACGGGCCTATCGTGCCGCTGATGCTTGCACTGCATGCTTGCGCCGAACACAACCGTTCCGAGATGCGAGCGTTGCAGGCGGATAGCGTGTGGCAGCGGGATAAGCTGGAGGCAATCTCGCGGGAGGAATTGCTGCGGCGCATGCCGGAGATCGTGTTGCTGGATGTCCGTTCGGCTGCCGAGTTCGCCGATGGCCATCTGCCGGGCGCCATCAATATCCCATTGAGCGAGCTGGAGCAACGGCTGGCGGAACTGCCGCGCGAACAGGAAATCGTCGCTTACTGCCGCGGCAATTATTGTGCCTTGTCGGAAAAAGCGGTGGCCATTTTGCGAAGTCTGGGGCGGCAGGCCAGACAGTTGCCGGGAGGAATGAAGTGATGCAGGCGGCGGTGGGGCAGGAGATGGTATTACGCATGGACCAAACTTTGTGGCGATGGCTGCCGGATGCCCAGCACAAGCTGGCTGCCTGCTGGCTGGCCGCGCCGCATGAGCTGGCCGGGGGCGCGGGTTGCGGCATCTCGCTGGCCGCGCTGGATCGGACGCTGGCGGAGCTGGATCTGGCGGAGATCCTGCCGGCCGCGCTGGCCCGCGCCCTGCGCAAGCGGCAGTTGTCCTTCCTGGCCGGGCGGCTGTGCGCGGAGCGCGCCTTGGCGGAGTTGGGCTATTCAAACGGCGCTGTCGGCCGCACGGAGTCAGGCATGCCGCAGTGGCCTGATGGCTTGGTCGGCTCCATCACGCATCACGGCGAGGCGGCTTATGCGGTGGCGGCATTTGCCAGCGACTATGCGGCCTTGGGCATGGATAGCGAGCGGCTCGCCAGGCCGAGCGCGGCGCAGAGCATACGGTCGCTTTGCTGCACGGAGCGAGAAATACAGGCCTGGCTGGGCCAGCGGGACGATACTGTGGCGGAGACGCTGATTTTCTCGGCGAAAGAAGCCGGCTATAAAGCGATTCACCCCTTGCTGGGCCGCTTTGTCGATTTCTCCGAATTCGAGGTGCAGGCGCTGGACTGGCAAGCCGGCCGCTTGATGCTGGCGCCTACCGAGAAAAGCGGATTGCTGGGCCGCATGCGTCCTTTTCGCGTCCGCTTCCGCTGCGCCGGCGCTGAGGTGCACACCATTGTGGCGGAGCGCGACAGCTTGTTTGTCGCGTAAGTCTCGCGCCCTTGGCGCTCACCATCTGGCCGAAGGCCGCGCCAGGTAGAACCATTCTTGCCCTGGCGGCACGCCTGGGCTGGGAAATACGATGCAGCCATCATCCGGCGCCAGCAAGGCCTTGCCATCGGCGCGCACGGCGATGGTTTCGCCGCGCCGCACGGGGTCGAAGCTGGCCCAGTTGCGGACGAAACGGTCGGCGTCGTGCTGTTTGTCCACTACCTCATACAGGCTCAGCCCTTGCAGCGTTTGCCGCGCCGGCGCCGGCGAGCGGATCATGCCCAGATGCGCCAGCGTGTTGAGGGTGGCCCGATACGCCACTTCCGGCGCGGTCGGATCGTCGTGCTGGCCGCACTCCAGCGTCAGCGCCCAGCCGCCCTGGCTGCGCATGTATTCGGTGGTGCCCACGCCGTAGCGGACATCGCTGTTCAGCGCGTGTTGCCGCGCGTCGCCCAGCGGTGTCAATTTGCGTCTCTCCACACCCAATGCATAGGTGCTGAGCCAGCCATCCATGGCGCGGCTTACTCCCAAACATCGCGCCAGCGCTTCTTCCTTTGCCGCATGGGAAAACGGCTCCAGCGTGCCTGTGTTATCCGGCGGCCCCAGAAAAACGAAGGGCTGGCCCGGCGACTGAAACGAATGCAGATCAAGCAGCACTTCATGTTCGGACAGCAGCGGACATAGCCAGTTGGCGACATGATCTTCGTAGTCTTGCGGGCTGGGCTGGGGCGCGAGGTTGCGGTTCAGATTGCGCTCGCCGCCGCGTTGGCCCAACTGGTAGGCCAGAGGATTGGCCACCGGCACCAGCGTCAAGATGCCGGCGCTTAATTGCAGCGCGCCCTGTTCCAGCTCCGCCATGAGGCGGCGGATGGCGAGGGCGCCGCACACTTCATTGCCGTGCACCGCGCCGGTGACGATCAAACGCGGGCCGTCCGTCAGCGCCTGGTAGCGATGGCTGCTGAAGCTGGACGGCCAAGCGGGATTCATTTGAGCCATACGTCCTCGAAATCAAAAGAACCGTTCGGATTCATGATGAAGCCCTGCACATTGCTGCGCAGCGGAATATAGATGCGCGAATGGGCGATGGTGATCCACGGCCGCTGGTATTTGAAGATTTCCTGCGCCTTCAGATAGTAGCGCGTGCGCTGCTTTTGATCGGTGGTCTGGCGGCCCAGCTGTAGCAAGTTGTCGAATTCTGCATCGCAAAAGCGCTGGCCACCCTTGCTGACGCTGCAGGACAGGCTGTTCCACAGGAAGTCGTCCGGGTCGCCGGAATTGCTGGTCAGGCCGGACATATAGACATCGTGTTCGCCGGCGGCGGCGCGCTTCAGGTACTCGCCCCATTCGTAGCTCTGGATATTGGCTTTGACGCCTATCTTGGCCCAGTCCTGTTGAATCATCTGCGCCATCAGCTTGCCGTTGGGATTGGTGGGACGCTGCACCGGCAGCGCCCACAGATTCACCGTGAAGCCGTTGGGATAGCCGGCCTGGGCCAGCAAGGCCTTGGCTTTGGCCGGGTTGTATTCGTTGCGGGTTTTCGGGTTCCAGCTCCAGATCGACGGTGGATACGGATTGACCGCCTGGATCGCGCCGCCCTTGGGAAACATCGCCTTGAACAGCGCGTTGCGGTTGATGGCCATGTCCAGCGCCACCCGCACCTCGCGTTTGGCGAACTGCGGCCGCTTCAGGTTGTAGGCGAGATAAGAGATGTTGCTGGCACCGGTGGAGGCGATCTTGATGCGCTTGTCCGCCGCCAGCGTGTCGAGGTCCGACTCGCGCACTGCGGCCGCCACCTGGCATTCGCCGGCCTTTAGTTTCTGGATGCGAACCTGGGGATCCGCGACGATGGCGAACACCAGGCTGCGGGTTTTCTGCGCATGGCCCCAGTATTGCGGATTGGCCTCATAGCGTATGGTCGAATCTTTGGCATAGCTCTTGAAGCGGTAAGGGCCGGTGCCGATGGGCAACTGGTTGATCTGTTGCGGCTTGCCGGCTTTCAGCAATTGCTCGGCGTATTCTGACGACTGCATGCCGGCGAAGCCCATCGCAAAGAAGGTGAGGAAGGTGGCGTTGCGCTCCTTCAGCCGGATTTTCACCGTATGCTGGTCCAGTTTTTGCACCGATTCGATCATCTTGGCCAAGCCATAACCGTCCGGGCCAGTCAGCGGCGTTTTGAAGGCCTGGTTGAACGGCAGGTCCGGCCGAATCCAGCGGTTGACGGTGAACACGACGTCATCGGCGGAGAAGTCGCGCTGCGGCGTGAAATAGTCGGTCTGGTGGAAATGCACGCCGCGGCGCAGCTTGAAGGTGTATTCCAGGCCGTCGGCCGATACGGTCCAGCGCTCGGCGAGGCCGGGGCGCAGCGTCACGCCACCGCGCTGGAACTCTACCAGACCCTGGAACACTGGCTTGGTGATGTTGTAAGTGGTGGCGCTGTCCCATAGCGCGGGGTCGAAACCCTCGGGCGAGGCCTCGGCGCAGAAGACCAGCGGCTTGGCTGCCAGGGCGGAGCCAGGCAAGGCGCTGCCCAGCAGCGCGGCGAGCAAGAATGGGCGCAAAGGGCGGGGAAGAAGCATGTCCGCTTTCCTGTTCTGGTTTTGTCGGTCCGGGCTATCATGTCAGTTCAAGCCGGTATCGGATTGTCATTCGAGTATCGCATATCGCGTCCAACCGCAGGTTTGCGATGGATCATCGGAGAGAGGAGACGCCATGTCGGCGACCATCAAACTGGAAGGGCTGGATAGCTATCCGGAATATGTTCCGATAGACGGGCTGCCCGGCGTCCGCCTCGATCTGCGCTACGCCGGCTTCGACAACTTTGTCGGGCGCGATTTGTACGGCGCGGCCCCGCCGGCGCGGCTGCACCGCGACGCCGCTGCCAAACTGGCGCAGGCCGCCGTGGAGCTTGCGCGGCGGCAGGCAGGATACCGTCTGCGGATTTTCGACGCGCTGCGTCCCGGGCGGGTGCAGCGCGTGCTATGGGACATCGTCAAGGATACGCCGCAGCGGGTGTACGTGGCCGATCCGGCGCGCGGCTCCATCCATAGCTTCGGCATGGCGGTGGACCTCACCGTGGAGGACGAAGCCGGACGCGAACTCGACATGGGCACCGGCTTCGACGATTTCACCGAGCTGGCGCAGCCGCGACACGAAGCGGCGATGCGCGCCGCCGGGCGCTTGAGCGAGGCGCAATTGGCCAACCGCCTGCTGCTGCGAAACTGCATGGAGGCAGCCGGTTTCCGCGCCATCGCCACCGAGTGGTGGCATTTTGAAGCGGAAGACCGCGATTGGGTACGCGCCCATATGCGCTTGATTGAGTAAGGCGAGAGACATTTTGCCTTGACCCTGCCTTGCAGTAAGTAGGATAATTTCTCGTTTGATCAAACGCTTATGCATCGCAGCGAGCCTGGGTCGGGGTGTCGGGCAAGCCCGGCCGCGTGTCTGCCGCTGCGAAGAATTGGTTTCCCCGCATGAATCAAACGCTTGCCCCCAGCCGTTCATTACCGCAACGTAGATTGTCCGTCGCTCCCATGCTGGATGGGCGCTATGGGTCGTAAAATCCAATAAGTATCAATTGCTTGGCGTTGTTGTTTTTGCGCTGTAGCACTGTGGAATACACCAAATTAAAAAGCCGCCTTGGGATACTAAGGCGGTTTTTTCTTATTCCGGCGGGAGCCTGCGCCTGATGCCGATCCAAACCAAGCGGTTTGCCGCAGGTTTGGCGGCTTCGCACAGTCAGACTTAAGCATAAATGCATGCTTTTTTGTATTTTAATATTTTATTTGTATAAATAGAGAGCGATGCGCTTTATTAGACAGAGCGTTGGGCAAGTCCCCGCTTAGGGCATCGGCACAGTCTTGGTGATGAATATTCAAATGAAAAGGAGTGTCGACATGAAGCAAACCCCCACGCGCGGCGGGGATCAGCCGCTGATCTTGAGCGACAAGCAAGGTTTTGACCGGCGCTGGTTTGCGCCCAACCTGAAGGCCGTTTACGTGCCATCGCGCTACGAGCAAGTGGAGGAATATGTGGCCTCGGCGCTCAGCGAGTTCGGGCACGATGTGAAAATCGCCTCCGGCCGCCACTGTTACGAAAACTTCGTCTACAACGACAGCACCCGCGCCATCATCGACATGTCCGCGATCAATCAGGCCGGCTTCGACGCGGAGCGCAATGCGTATTTTGTCGACGCCGGCTGCGAAAACTGGAGCGCGTACCGCGTGCTGCTCAATCGCTATGGCAAGACCCTGCCGGCCGGTTCCTGCTATTCGGTGGGGGCGGGCGGCCATATCAGCGGCGGCGGCTATGGCCTGCTGTCGCGCTTGCATGGCCTGACGGTAGATCACCTTAGCGCCGTCGATATCGTCACCTGGGACGCGGCGCTGGGCCAGGCCAAATTACGCCATGTTTCCGAGCAAAGTAGCAGCCAAGAGGAGCGCGATTTGTTCTGGGCCTTGCGCGGCGCCGGCTGCGGCAATTTCGGCGTGATCGTGCGCTATTATTTCGCCAAGCTGCCCGACGCGCCCGACTACGCCACGCAATGGTCGTTCGCATGGGATTGGGACAAGATCGATCAAAAGACCTTTGACCGCTTGCTGGACCTGTACGCGGAAATCTGCGCGGGCATGCCCAATACCGACTTCAGCCTGTTGAAGCTCAATCATGTTTCCAACGGCCAGATCGGCCTGCTGGTGCAATTCGCCGCCTTGCCGGGCGTGAGCTTCCAGCAGCATTGCCAGCAGGTGGACGCGCGGGTGCGCGCGCTGGAAAAGCGCTTTGCCGCCATCGCGCCGGCTGCTGCCTTGCAGCGGCCCATGGGCGGCCATCCCGGCTGGATGCATACCACGCACAGCCACCTCAACCCGCAACATTTGACCTATCTGGAGGCGCTGCAAACGGTAAACGGCTCCGGCCCCAACCAGTTTGGCAAATACAAATCCGCGTATATGAACAAGGCATTCCCGTCCTGCCAGAAACACCAGATTTACACCTGGCTGCACCATCAGCCGGAAGGAATGGACAAAGACGCCTTGAAGCAAAGCCTGTTGCAGGTGGACAGCTACGGCGGCGTGATCAACGAATACAGCAGCGCCTCCACGCCGGTGCCGCAGCGCAGCTCCATCATGAAGCTGCAGTACCAAACCTACTGGAACAACGATTCCCTGCCGGGCCAGCGCCATGGCGGGTCCAGCCGCGAGCAGGCTCAGGCGCACCTGGACTGGATCAATGGCTTCTATCTGTCGGTGTATGCCGACTACGGCGGCACGCCCAATCCGCAAAACGACAAGGACGGCGTGGTGGACGGCTGCTACTACAACTACCCGGATTGCGACTTGGGCACCCATGAAAACGGCAAGATCGATCAGGCGATGGAGCTGTATTTCCAGGAAAACTACCGCCGCGCGCCGCGCAATCTGGTGCAGGTGAAGCAGCAGTGGGACCCGAAAAACTACTTCCGCCATGCGCAATCGATTCCGGTGAAGTAGCCATGCGCAGCCCGGCGCGGCCGGGCCGGGATGTCCGCCCGGCGGAGCAGGCTGGCGCCGCCTGGCGGACGCGGATGCGGCGAAACTATAGGAGCGGGTAATGGCTTGTCCGCAGGTATGCATGGGGGCGATGCTGCAATGCAGCTTCGGCGTTGCGCCGTCCAGCTTGTCGGTGCTGCCCACCGCGCGGGTGATGGCCGGCGGCAGGCCGGCGGCCACCATCATGGATCATGCGCCGCTGCTCAATGTCCTGCCGTTCGGCATGTGCAGCAGCCCAGCCAATCCCATGGTGGCGGCGGCCACGGCCGCCGCCCTGGGCGTGCTGACGCCCATGCCCTGCATCCCGGCCACCGCCGCGCCGTGGATTCCCGGCGGCGCGCCCACGGTGCTGCTGGGAGGCATGCCGGCGCTGGACGCCAATAGCACGCTGATGTGCAACTGGGGCGGGGTGATCAAGATCGCCATGCCCGGCCAGTTTACGGTGCTGGTGCCGTAAAAACCGCATTTGGTCGGACAGGAAAATCCGCCGCGTTCAGCCGGCCGCGCCGCTCAGCCTGAGCCACCACCACTTCCAGCGCGGCAGCGGCTTGCCGTCCGCGTCCAGCGGCCGGCCGTCGTCGGCGAAGCGTTGCGGCGGGCCCAGCGGCTTGCCCTTGGCAAACTCCTGTTTTTCCGCCAGCGCGCCGTTGGGGTGGAAGCGCTGTTGCGCGCCGTGCTTCAGCCCGTTTTGATAGCAGCTCAGTTCAGCCGTCTTGCCGTTTGGATACAGCGCCTGGCTCTCGCCGTGCAGCGCGCCGTCGCGGTAGTGTGCGCGGCATTGCAGCGCGCCCTCGGCGGACCAATACTGCGCCGGCCCGTGCAAGAGGCCGTTGCGGTATTGCAGCTGGGCCGCCGGCTGGCCGCCGGGGTGCAGCAAGGTGGCCGGGCCGTGCAGCTGGCCGTCCTGGTAATGCAGCCGCGCCAGCGGCGCGCCGGCCTGCTCGATACGCGCCGCGCCTTGCAGCTGCCCCTGCTGCAGCTGGCCGACGAAGCGCTGCTGGTCTTGTTGGATGTCTATCGGTTCCGCCATGGCATCAGTTCTGCTGGATCAGCCCGCCCTTGAGGGTGAGCATGCCGCCGCCGTCCACGGTTTGGCTGGCGCTGGCCTTGTTGGTCAGCGTCACCCCGGCGTCGTTGGTCAGCGTGGTGCCGGCCTTATTCGTGAGCGAGGTGCCGGCCTGGTTGGTCAGCCCGGCGCCGGCCTTGTTGCTCAGGCTGGTGCCGGCTTCGCAGCTGAGCGCGGCGTCGCTCTTGGCGCTGAAGGCGCCGCCGCTGTGCAGGGTGAGGGTGCCGCTGACCTTGATGGTGAGGTTGCCGTCCACGGTCAGCGTGTAGTCGCCGCTGACCTTGTGTTCATGATTGCCGCCGGTGCTGTGGCTCTGGTCGCCCTCCACCGCCACCGTGCGCTTGCCCTTGACCTTGAGGGTTTCATTGCCGGTTTTCACTTCCACCGTGCGGTTGCCTTTTTCAATGCTGAGGCTGTCGTTGCCCTCGCTGACGCTGCGCTTGCGCTCGTTCTTCACCACCAGGGTTTCGTCGTGGCCCACGTCGGCGTTGACGTCGTGCAGCACTTTCACGGTGTAGTCCTTCTGCGCCTGGAAGAACACTTCCTCCTTGTCCTTGCTGTCGTCGAAGCGCAATTCGTTGAAGCCGCCGCCGCCCTTGGTGGAGTTGGTCTTGAGGCCGGACTGCGCCTGCTTGGCCGGCAGCTCATACGGCAGCGCGTTGTCGCCGTTGTAGACGCAGCCGGTCACCAGCGGCTTGTCCGGGTCGCCGTCGATGAAGCTGACAATCACCTCCTGGCCGATGCGCGGGATGAACTGCATGCCAAAGCCCTTGCCGCTCCACGGCTGCATCACCCGCAGCCAGCAGGAGCTGGATTCGTCGTTCTTGCCGTCGCGGTCCCAGGGGAATTGCACTTTGACGCGGCCGTATTGATCGGTCCAGATCTCCTCGCCGGCCTTGCCCACTACCTTGGCCACCTGCGGGTGCATCACCGGCTTGGGGGTGAGCCGCGGCGGACGGTAGGGCGTGGCCTTGGGGATGGCGGTAAAGCGGTTGCGGTAATGCTGCTGGCCGGCCTCGTGGCTGACGCGGGTCACCACCCAGGCGATATTGCAGGCCGGGTCCGGGTGGCCGCTCAGGGTGAAGCAGTGGCCGGGAATCAGCCAGCGGCAGTCGCTGTCGCCCACCAGTTCCACTTCCTCGGCGCGCAGGCCGTCGCTGCGCTGCTTGGCCAGCGCGTCGCCGTCGGCCTTCTTGGCGTAGCCGCCCGGGTATTGGTAGAGATTGGGCAGGTCGGACTTGGCCAGCGCCTGCACGTACAGCGAGGCGCTGGCGGTGGTGAATTCGTAATCGCCGGCGCGGTAGCCGCCGGCCACCGCCTGGCGGCGGATGCCGGCGCCGCGCACGGCCTCCAGCTCGCGCCCGCCCACGCCCTGCGGCAGGTAGGCAAGCTTGGCGTTGTTGGGGCAGTCCGGGAAATGGCGGTTGCCGTCCGCCAGCACCAGGGTGTGCTTGCCGTCGGCGTGGGTGAAGAACCAGAAGATGCCGGCGTCTTCCAGCAGCCGCATTACAAAATTGAGATCGCTCTCGCCAAACTGCACGCAGTACTCGCGCTTGGGATAAGTCGCATCCAGCTTCAGCTGGTAGTCGCTGAAGCCGTGGCCGGCGAATACCGCTTTCACGATGTCCGGCACGCTTAGGTTTTGGAAGATGCGGTTGTTGCCGGCCAGGCTCAGCCACCACAGCCAGGGCCGCAGCGTCACGCTGTAACGGTCCGCGGTGGCGTCGCCCGGCAGCTGGCGTATCGCCGCGCACAGGCCGTCTAGCGGCCGGGTGTTGTCGTCGCGGCGCAGGCTCAGCGTCAGGTGTGAAGCCACCGCTTTGTCCAGCGTCAGCGCGCTGTCGCTGAAGCCGGCCAGGGTGAAGCTGCCCAGCGCGTTCAGCGCCTCGTCGCCGGACAGGCTGTCCGGGTACAGCGCTTTCAGCGCGGGGGCGCTGAGCGAGAGCGGGGTGGTTTTGTCGGAGGGGCGGGGCATGGTGGTTAATGGATTACGTTTGTTTTATGAGTGAAGGGGAAGCCCAACGTTGTTCCGCTTGTGATTGGTACGCGGTAAACGTTGGGCTTCATTGCATTCAGCCCAACCTACGGCCCTGCCTTTCAGCGCGCCATGGTGTGAGGCGATAAATAAATTTCTTATTTTTGATGGCTGTCGATCAGTGTCATCGATAATTTAATTAGTAGTATACGTAAGCGGCATTTGCTGTATTGATCCAAATGCTGATTCCGAGATAATAGTTTTGACGTTTCGTCCCGCCTTCCCCTGTTTCGATTACTTCATTCGGATTCCAAGACTTACCATCTACCCAGTGCATACCGGCCCACGAACTAAAATTGTGGAAAGCTTGGTCTGTTGCAAAAGCTGGATCCATCACATAATACTGGCCGGCATCACGGCGGGCCAGAAGATAATGCATGCCATCACAGGTGTTGACCAACATGAGCAACCGTGCGTCGTTGTCAAAGTCTCTTTCGCGCACGCCCCTTGGCCAACGGGTGACCCAATTGGTCCAACTCCATAATTCCTTAGAATAATTTGCCCATTCGGGAAGAAACAATTTTGGTGCTACCATTGTGATAATGGCCGAGCGGTATGGTGATTCAATGATGCTGGCGCGAAATCCAGCGTCTTTGAAATAACGAGCAATTTTGGCCGGCGAGCTGACCTCTTTGCGACTAAAGTCGCGACTAACCATGGTATAGATTGCCATTTCAAGTCCATAGTCAGGTGGGCCAGCGTGTTTGAGTTCGGCCTGTGCGACAGCAGATGCTGCAGCTCCGCAAGACTTTTCTTGGCTTTGTTTCTGTCTCTTATACACATCTCCGAGCCCACGAGACTCAAAAGAGGGGGGGGGGGGGGGGGGGGGGGGGGGGGGGGGGGGGGGGGGGGGGGGGG
>NZ_JAELTR010000298.1:0-202 GCF_016428945.1 Chromobacterium sp. ASV23 | reverse complement strand
GACTTGTCGGTACCGTTGCCGTTGTTGGCATCAAACTGGTAAGTACCGGTCAGGTCCTTGCCCACTTCGAGCGGACCCTTGACCTTCAACGCCTTCACCACCGGCTTGGCATTCGTATCGATCGGCTTGCCGTTGTCGCCGCCCTCGGACTCGTTGCCGCCGCCCGGGTTGTTGTTGCCGCTGTCATCCAACACCGTGCCAT
>NZ_JAELTR010000297.1:0-206 GCF_016428945.1 Chromobacterium sp. ASV23 | reverse complement strand
GGTAAGTACCGGTCAGGTCCTTGCCCACTTCGAGCGGACCCTTGACCTTCAATGCCTTCACCACCGGCTTGGCAGACGGATCGATCGGCTTGCCGTTGTCGCCGCCCTCGGACTCGTTGCCGCCGCCCGGGTTGTTGTTGCCGCTGTCATCCGACACCGTGCCATCGGTCGCCACCTTGACGGTGTTACCCACCGCATTGGCCCCG
>NZ_JAELTR010000296.1:0-210 GCF_016428945.1 Chromobacterium sp. ASV23 | reverse complement strand
ATCGATCGGCTTGCCGTTGTCGCCGCCCTCGGACTCGTTGCCGCCGCCCGGGTTGTTGTTGCCGCTGTCATCCGACACCGTGCCATCGGTCGCCACCTTGACGGTGTTACCCACCGCATTGGCCCCGTTCTTCGCCTGCACGCCCACTTCCAGCACCTTGCCGGCATCCGCCGCCACGATGGTGTGCGCCGGCACGACGCCCGACTGGGC
>NZ_JAELTR010000295.1:0-220 GCF_016428945.1 Chromobacterium sp. ASV23 | reverse complement strand
TTGAAGGTCAAGGGTCCGCTCGAAGTGGGCAAGGACCTGACCGGTACTTACCAGTTTGATGCCAACAACGGCAACGGTACCGACAAGTCGACGTTTGCCTGGGGCGAGAAGGGCAAGACCGATGCGGCCAAGGGTGAAGTGATTGCCCAGTCGGGCGTCGTGCCGGCGCACACCATCGTGGCGGCGGATGCCGGCAAGGTGCTGGAAGTGGGCGTGCAGG
>NZ_JAELTR010000040.1:0-39221 GCF_016428945.1 Chromobacterium sp. ASV23 | reverse complement strand
CCCCCCCCCCCCCCCCCCCCCCCCCCCCCCCCCCCCCCCCCCCCCCCCCCCCCCTTTTCAAGCAGAAGACGGCATACGCGATAATTGGCGGAGTCTCGTGGGCTCGGAGATGTGTATAAGAGACAGTTCAAAAGCGAATACGCGACGCTGCGGGACGGGGTGCCCCCACTACATCCTGATGAAATTTTCGGCCGCCTTGAGGCATGGGCCGGAGGCACCGCGAATACCTCGCCCACACATAAGGCGGCGGTGTTGGCCGTTATGGCGTACCTGTTCGACAAGTGCGAGATTTTTGAAGATGCACAAGCGGTGGGGGCAGCATGATTCTGCCATCCAAGCATCTTTCGCAGGATCGCGCGCTGTTGACTGTTGGCGCGCATGTTTTGACCTTTCTCGCACGCCCCAAAACTGTCTCAGCGCTGTGGGAGGAGGTGAACAGACCTGACTACAGCTTAACCGCTGCAATGCCCCGCCGAATTACCTACGACTGGTTTTTGCTCGCTCTTGATCTTCTGTTCGCTCTTGGAACCATCGAACTAGAAAGCGGCCTTGTGGCACGGAGGACAGTTTGATTCATCATATTTTCAGTACGTTGCCCAGCTTTAAAAATCTCGGTGATCTGAAGCCCGGTCTGAATGTACTGCTGGCCCAAAAAAACGAGGGTGCGACGACCAAGCAAACGCGTAATCGCGCCGGGAAAACAAGTTTCGTTGAGCTAGTGCATTTTCTGCTTGGTGCCGACGCTGGTCCGGAATCGATTTTCCGCACTCGGGAACTGGTAGAACACAGCTTCGGCATAGACTTCGATCTGAAGTCGGAACGCACAGTCGTTGAGCGCAGTGGAAGTTCAAAAGCCAAAGTCTTCGTGACAACCCCGCCTGCAGCGAAGGTCAAGTTTTCGGCCTCCGAATGGTGTACGTTCCTCGGCGAACAAATGTTTGGCCTGAGCAGCCTTGAAACTGCGGGCAGCAAGCCGCCTTCCTTCCGGTCGCTGTTTGCCTACTTTGTGCGCCGGCAGGCGAGTGGCGCCTTCATGACGCCGGAAAAGCAGGCCGCGATGCAGGGCACTGGCGATATGCAGATGGCGCTGATGTTTCTGCTCGGATTGGACTGGCAGATTGCCCGTGATTGGCAAGTCGTTCGCGATCGCGAAAAGACCTTGGAAGAGCTGAAAAAGGCGGCCGGGAACGGTGCGTTCGGTTCAATCATCGGCAAGGCTGCCGACTTGCGCACGGAGCTGACCATTCAGGAAGCTCGACTCAAGAAGCTTCACACAGAAGTTGAGACCTTTCAGGTTTTGCCGGAATACCGGGAACTGGAAGTCGAAAGCGCCACGTTGACTCGCCAGCTCAACGAGTTGGCAAATGCTAACACCATAGACTTCTCAGCTATTCGCGATCTGGAAAGTGCGCTCGCCTCTGAGGTCCCTCCTGACCTTGAAGACCTTCAGGCTGTTTATCAAGAAGCCGGCATTGTGCTTCCCAGCTTGGTGAAGCGCCGCTATGAGGACGTAAAGAGCTTTCACGAATCGGTGGTGCGCAACCGCAAGGACTATCTGGCTAGCGAGCTCGAAGCGGCCAAGCTGCGTATCGAGCTGCGGGATGGTAAAAAGGCACAGCTCGACAAGAGACGTGGTGAAATCCTGGGCATTCTCAAGAGCCATGGTGCGTTGGAACAGTTCCTCAAGCTGCAAGGAGAACTGGGCCGACTGGAATCCGAAGTGGAGTCGCTGCGGCAACGCTTCGAAGCTGCCGAGCAGCTCGAAGGCACCAAGAACGAACTGGAGATCGAGCGCAATCGCCTTATGATCCGCCTGCGGCGTGACTTTTCCGAGCAGAAGGACCGACTGGCGGAGGCCATCGTTGCCTTCGAGGAAACCTCGCAACGCTTGTATGAATCGGCCGGCAGCATGACGGTAGATGAAACCTCGAATGGACCGATCTTCAAGTTTCCGATGCAGGGCGAACGCAGCAAGGGCATTAAGAACATGCAGATATTCTGCTTCGACATGATGCTTATGCGCTTGTGTGCCAAGCGGCAGATAGGGCCCGGATTTCTGATCCATGACAGCCATCTGTTCGATGGTGTTGATGGGCGTCAGGTTATCAGTGCATTGCGCCTAGGCTCAGAGATCGCGCAAGAGCTTGGTTTTCAGTACATCGTGACGATGAATGAAGACGATGCTTTCAAGGAGACCATCGAAGGCTTCGATCTTAATCATTATGTGCTTCCCACGCGTTTGACGGACGCCACTGAGGACGGTGGGTTGTTTGGTATTCGGTTTGGATGAATCAGATCAGTATGTGGCTTTTTGAGCCTGGTATGCTTGTCATTAGTTGTCGTGCTCCTGTCGTGTTGTCCTTGCGGGTGACTCTTCGTACTTCATCACATAGTTCGATAACAAAAGTGCCACGAAATGGATGCTACAGAAAACACGCAAATCCGCCTGTTGATGCCCTCTTAACTGGCTGTTCGTATCAAAATGTTTAGTGAGATGCGGCAATGGTTGTAGGAGTAATTGGCTAACATCTCTGGCCTCAATTTGAGAACGATTCAGCGGGTGGAGTTACTATTTTTCTATGGCCTATATAACTCGGTGTTTCTGAGACTTTCACGTAGTTTGTTGTACTCCTCGCGCAGCGGTCCGCGTTGCAGCGATAGCCGATAAGGCCGTAGGGCCTGGGACATCCGGCGGATGCTCGGATAGTCCCCGGTGGCGGCGATGTTCCTGAAGACTCTGCCTACCCGCTCCAAATCTTCTATCTGACGCTCTGCCGTGGTCCGTTGTTGTAACTGCTGGTGCTTGTACGCTAGCTGTGCCAGCAGTTCCGGAAACCAATATTTGGCGTAGCTGCGCGTCACGCCGATACGCTTCAGGATACGGGAGACTGGTTCCGCGGTGTTTGGGGCGTCGAGCTCCTGGCGAAGCCGTGATTCGAGAGAAGCTTTACTCAGCTGGGCTGTGGGGCGTGGCTTGGCCTTCGTGTTGGCGGGTGACGCTCTGCTTGGCGCCTGTTCCGGCAGAGGCTGGGTGAATAGTTGGTGCAGCGTCAGGTCCAGCTTGCCTGCGATCTGGAGCAGCTGTGGAAATGCCGGCTTCTGCTGTTTGTTGGCCCAGCCGCCGATGGCTCGGTCGCCCAGGCCCAGCATCAGCGACAGTTTCTTCTTTTCCCCTTTGGCCCAGCGTTCCGCCGCGGTTTGCAGGATGGCCATCAGCTGTGGCTGCGTTGGGATAATCTTGTTTTCGGGGGTGGGGATCATGCTTTCCAGTGAGTGGGCGCGGCGTAGGTCGGCTTCCTCGATAGTTTCTTGCGTTTGCAAGGTGGATGCTGGCGCCAGGTAGCCGCAACAGTGAGTGCAGCGTGCCTGGTCCGGATAGTGCGGGATCAGTTGTTGGCGCTTGCCGCACCAGGGACACAAGTGCTGTAGCGGCCGGTGGTGCCGGGTGCACACCCGGTAGGCATCCAAGGACCAGACCAGCGGGAAGTGGCTGTCAACACGCTGGTGCCGTTGTTCGGCTAGGCAGGCGGGGCACCAGCGTACCTCCTTGGCCAGAAAGCCGGCGCCGATTTCCGGGATCACGCCTTTCCAGGCCTGGAAGGTGAGACCTTCCAGGCCCTGTACCGAGGTGAGCCGCTCCAAGGCCTGGGTAAATGCGTAGGCATAGCGGCCGATGCCGTTTACCGTTCTGGCGTCCTCCCGGTAAAACGAGATAGCTAGGCCGGCGCCGTCTAGCGGCAGCACCGGCCATACCGTGTAGCGAACCAGCCGCCGTGCGTCGATCTGGTGCGCTCGCGCCAGCCGCACCAGATAGGACAGCAGGCTCTCCGTCGCGCGTCCGCCGCCCTGCATGGGCGGCAAGGCGAACAGCGCGCTTGGATTGGAGGGGGTGAGATTCCTGTCCATGGTCAAGGCTGCCAGCCGGTTTGATCTCGAGTGGGCTTGCGTTCTCCCGGTCTGCGTTTCTGTTTTGGTTTGCCATAGCGGTGGTTGTCGTCATCGCGGTAGTGATGCGACTCCTTGTAGTCCTTCTCTCCAAGCAGGCAGTGCTGGCGTAGCTCATCCATCGGGATATCCTGCAGGCGGATTTCTCCCGCCTGGGCCTCTTTTAGAATGGTCAGAATGGAGCGGTTTTCTGGAGCCAACTGCTCGACCACATCCATGTCGAGTTGATCGAGCCCATGTACGCGGCAGTACTCGTATGCGCTATCCAACCAAGGCTTCAGGATGCCGATGCAACCTGCCGATTTGAGATAGAAATACTCAGCTTTGTGGAGCAGGTCTGGTTGGCGGGGCAGATTCATCCATGAGATCAGCGTGCTGAGCGATGAGCAGAAGGACTCCCAGTCATCCTTGTCTGTCCTGTGGTAGTGCGGCAGTTTGATGATACGGGTACGCCGCACCAACTGGGCACTCTGCTCTTGAATGGACAGCAGATCGTAAGTGCCGACCAGGATGATGACGGCGTTGGTGCTGGCCGCCAGCGATTTGAGGATTTCATACTGCCGACTTTGCTCCTGCGCCTTGTGGCCTAGCAGGAGTTGGTTGGCCTCGTCGAGGATGATGGCGCGCACGCCGCGCTTTTTGACGGCCTTGCCAAGCGCGCTTTGCAGGCTGTTCGCCGTCGGCGCCGAGCGTCCGAGCTTGATCGGCTCATCAATCAGCATCATGTCGTCCGTGTCGAACGGCAGCGTGAGCTGGGGGCTGACGCTGCTCAGTTGCTGCAGCATCCGGCTGTAAAGCTCTTTCCAGTTGAATGTGCTGCTGCCGGCGGAAAGAATCGACAGGTGGAGCACGGGGACCATGTCGATCTGGCGCCGCATGTCTGTGGCAAATCGCTCTTGGATCCGTTGCTCCAGTTTCTCGGCGAGGGTGGATTTGCCGACGCCGGTTGGCCCGGTCAGCACGATGATGTCAGGATGAGACTTCTGCCATAGCGTGTCTTCCAGTTGTTTCAGCGCGTCGTTCAGCTTGGGGTGGTTGATCCGCCGGCTCAAAAAGTCCGCTACGTGGGCTTCGCGCATGTTCTGTTCCTGATTTTGGTTGGGCAGTGTGTTCATGTCAGAAATCTCCGAAAACCGTCAGTGTATGGAGCGATGGGAGGGGCGGCGGGGGCGGGGTAGTGGGGGCTTCCACGTGTTCCTGAGTCGCCAGCTTTTTGTGCTCTTCAGCTTGGGCGGCTTCGACTTGGTGAACCTCGCGATAGAAATCGGACTTACGCTTGGCGTCTTCGACCCGTTTCTCAGCCGTCTGTGCTGTAAGCAAATGGTCTGCGAGCGCCTCGTGGCGAATGGCGTGCTCGCTCATATCCTGGTAACGAATGCGGTCCTGGCTGCGGCAGCTCAGCCATTCGCCCTTGATCTGCGCGTAGACGGTGGATAGATCGAAGGGGTCATAGCGCACGGGAATCTTTTTGGTGGCTTGCACTTCCGGCTGGCGGAACGCATTGTTCCAGTAGTAGCGATTGTTATGCTTGATGCCGCGGCCTCCGTGGATAGCGTGGCCCTTGGTTTTGGTTTGAGGCAGGCAATGAATCAAGAAGGCCAGATCGTAGGCTATGTGCGTGTGCGAACGGGTCCCGGATGTGAAGCAGCCTGTCTCGAAGACGCGTCGGGGCGACGCTTGCAGAGAGGTGTGCTGGTTCACTTCGTAGACATCGTTCAGCCACTTTTCGAAGTACTCTTCGACTTTCTCCTGGCTCCAGACCGCCAGTTTTCGTGGATCATGGCTGGGAGAGCAGGATCTTGGATCCCGTAGCAACTGGGTATTGCCTCTCAGGTTGTGCCAGATCTCCTGATTCAGGACACCGAACAGGCGTTCCATTGTGGCGCCGAAACGCGGAGCATGAGGAGGACGTGTTTTCTTGGTGATGTAGAGCGAGGCCAGGAGTGTTTCCACATGCGTGGAGGCGAAGTCCTTGCCGCCGTCCGTCACGATGGTGCCTGGCAGTCGATGGTGCCTTTGCACGCATTGACGGATCAGCATCATGGTGTTGATGGACGTGGGCGTGCCGTAGCTGAAGTAGTAGGCCAGCACCATGCGAGAGTAGCCATCGATCATTGCCGAGAGCCAGAGACGTTGAGGTTTGCTGTCTGGGCCCAGTTCGCGGCCCATCAGGTCGATCTGGGTGTGATCGATGTGAGCGATATCGAAGGGGCACTCGCCATGAGGCGGGAAGACTGCAGCTTCGGTCCACACCAGTTCTTTCTGGTTATACGCGGCTTTGCTGCCTTCCCGGATGAGCTTGACCTCATAATGGGTGCGCATCCGTTTCAACGCTTTGCGAAAAGCTTTGATACTGGGCGCGGCATCCGGCTCATCTACGTACTGTCCTAGCAGCATTGCGTAGGCCATGGACAATTTGGCGTTGCTTTGGTTGAGGTAGTGCTCCCGTAGCGCGGTATTCATCCGCTCCACGGTCTCTTCCGATAAGCGAGGCGTTCGATTGCCCTTGCGCGCAGTTTGGTCGATCAGGCCGACAAAGCCGTTCCCCATCAGGTCTTTGGCCTGCTGATAGTTATGGCGGTAGCGGCGTAAGCTCCGCACCGAAGTGGCGCTCCGGCCTTCAAGTTTGTCCAGGCGTAGTTTGGCGCTCAACAAGTCCGAGCGGCTATGGTTCGCCATCTTGGCGAAGGCTTGATTTTTCAGAGAAAGCTGCTCCGCTTCCGCGTCCGCTTGTAGTTCGCAGCGATTGAGCAGTCCTTGGACTGACTCCCAGGCTAGCGGGAGTATCTGTCCGGAGGGGGAGGCCAACGTGAGCTGGTCTTGCTCTTGGTGTATGACCTCCCAGGATTGCCCCTTCCAGAGCAGTTTGCTGCCGGCTTCGAAGCTGATCGGATGGACTTGGCATGCGCTGCGTGCCTGCTGCTGGATCAACAGGGCGGTGCTGTAGTCGCGATAAACCAGCGCATGACTGTGATCGCTGAGCAGGCTTACGCTCAGATCCATGTAGAGTTCATCCTCCACGATCATTTTGTAGATCGTGTCTGGAAGGGGGCGTGGCTCCGCCAGCAGGAGTTCATGCAGGCTGTAGCAGCTGCGCAGTTGGAAGAGCTGGTCGACCAGGGCGTATTCGGATGGCGATGGCTCCATGGCTTCGGCATCGAAGTAGTCGTCCAGAAACTTGAGATTGCGGATCAGCACGCCATTGTTTTCTTGGGAGGAGCGCAGGGCGTAACCCAGGCCGACCTGCGCGGCATAAGCTTGGCCCGGAGGGCTCACCCATTCCCCGTTGATCTTCTGAAAACGCTGCGGGTATTTCTTGGCCAGGCTTTGCAGCTTCGATTCCGGTTTGCACTCCACCCAGCCGGTGAAGTTTTCGGAAATCAGGAAGAAGTCTGGGGTGTGCATGTAGCTGATCTTGCGGGACGCGGCTGTGTAGCTGAGTTTGATCGGATCCGGCTGGTCGTAGAACTCGTAGACGTCAGGATCGCGCTCCCACAGGTAGATAGCGCCGAGTTCATTGTGGTGGCTCTCCGCCTGGATCACGCAGTTCATTTTTTTGCTGGGGAAGCGGCAGGCGACATTGCCGGCGCTGCTACGCACGCGGCGGCTGGGTGGATGGCTTCTGACGCGTTCGATGGCCTTGCGCGCGCGGATGCCGAATTGTTGTCGAAGGTAGAACGTTTCGAGTTCTTGCAGGTTGAACATGACGATGCACTCCATGTGAAGTCGTTCACGCGGAGCCGTGGCTGGGACAGTATCGATGCGGCAAAATGCAGGCACCCTCAGGCTGCTTGAATTCAACGAGGCCTGTTGTATGCTGCGCTTATCTAGTCGGCAAACTGGATGAGCGGCATCAAACGGCTCAGGACACCATCCTGGGCCGTTTTGTTTGTATCGATAATGTCGTGGTCCGGCTACGGTTCCTTCCATTTCCCTGTGGTGCGAAACGCCCCTCAGGGGAAATTACAATGCAAGAAATCAAATCCCATGCAAGAGGTAAAACCGCTTTTTTTGGGTTTTTTGTTAGTTAATCCCGCCTTTCTTCTCGATCGTAATGACGAGTGAATTCAAGCTGCTTTCCTTGCTGTACAAGGGTTTCAGCCATTCCTTACCTAAATTTAGCCTGGTCTTGACGTTGAAGATTTTTTTGTTAATTCGGAAAGTTTTGCGTAATATTTTTCCACAACCATTTGGCATGGGGTGGAGCTTTGGGCACGCTGAAAAAGCGGGGGCGTCCCCGGCGGAGCGTTTACGAGCAATTGCGAGTAGCAACCTGGGTGAAGCTGGTTCTGCAGCTGTCTTGCGCCCCGCTGGCAGAACTCGATCGCTTCTATGCGCCGCCCAACTCACAGGGGAGGGGGCAGCGGCAGTGTCTCTGGCACAAGTATCAGAAAGGGCTGGTTAGTCCCAAGGACGATGGCGTTATGGGGCAGGCATCGGTGATCGGCCTGGTCGAGCAGGACTATCGCGGTACCGCCACCTGGTATCGTCACCTGTTCTGGTCAGTACTCGAACGGAAAGCACTAACTTGGCCAGAAATCCAGCAGGTGTACTTGCAACTGAAAGGCCAGTGGCGCTACCGACTGATCGATGAGCGCCACGCGCGCGAGGAATTCTGGCGGAGTCGGGAGGGGATTCGAGAGCTCGGCGCCGAGCTGATTGCTTCGCCCACCTTGGAAGCCGGCACCGTTATCTTGTGTCTGATTGCGGAGGCCCGGCTACGGCTCAATCGCAGCGACTACTTGAGTGGTCGCGAGGCCTTTGCGTGTTGGTTGGAGCAGTCGCCATTCCGGCAGAAATTTGCCTATTCTCAGGGGGAGTTGCTGCATCTCTTTGCTGATGTATTGGGCAGAGATGTGCTCAGGCGCCTGGGCGACTATCGGATGTGATGTCGGAGCGCATGTATGTCAGATGGGCTTGCTATGCCGGACGACGATTTTCCATGAACTGAAATCGGCTGGCCCTCAGGAGGGCTGCATGTCTGGTCCGAGTCGCTAGTTGAGCGTTGTTGTGGCCCCATCCTGGGGGCTGTGTGGGGCTGCCTGGAGTTGGCCAAGCAAGTTTTCCAAGACCACTCGGCTGATAAGCTCGGTTATGTGATGTGCTTATGCCCCGTGCCTCCTGCCATGCGACGTGCTGTGCTTTTAATCGTGGTTGCCATGTAACGCTCCTTCTGCAATACACTAGTAGCGAAAGTCAGGAGAAGACCCCATGCCATTGCCAGAGCCCATCCCCCTCGCTCCCGAATCTGCGATTTCTTATAACGAGTACGTTCGCCAAGCCGTCCAGGCCGCGCTGGATGATCCCCGGCCCGGTGTTTCACATGAGGAGGCCGAACACTATTTTTCCCTCAAGCGCGCCGCGCTGCTGCAGCGCTCAAAGCCCGACTAAGTGGCGCATGACGGACGCCCGCGAGGTCTGACGCAAGGATTTGGTGGACTGACGGCCATCTGCCAGCGATAGTCTTCTAGCAGCTACGCATCCTTCTTATTACCTGCCTTTTATCAACAACAGCGTCCCGTCACCTTGATCTTCAAAAGATAGGGTATCGCCCTCTACCCAGCCTGCAGAAGCCAGTAGCTCGTCGGGAATCGCCAGTAGCGCATCGCCACTGCCATCCCCTGCATCCAGTAGCGGAACCGTCCAGCTGGTTTGGGGCAGGTTTTCCCAATCTGAAATCGCAGCATCCAGCAGGCTTGCTGCTAGCTCATCCACCGACCGTTGTTGGGCTGCAGCCATTTTGGCGAGCCGCTGCTGGAGTTGACGACTCACGAGCAGCGTTAGCCAAGTTTCAGAATTCGGATCATCGATCATAATGGACTCCAATCGTATGCGGTAAACCACTCGGCTGTAGGCCATGGCCACCGGACGAGGCGCCCTGGTTATGATATAAATGGGCGTATTTGCCAAGCCGAGGATCGCTGGCAAGGTGCTCTACCGGTCGCAATGGCGGGCCACGTTCATCGTTAGACCTGTACTTTAGTCTAGGTCTGTCAACCTTTTTGGCGCTCATCGGTTGTTGACGCCCGCGTAACATCATAAAATCCTTATCCCATTTTAGTTCAATGACATACCCTCTTTGGAGGGTATTTTTATTTGGGAATCGGATGGATTTGAACGCACTGCTGGCCAGTTTCGCCTCCGCTTTTGGCCAAGATCGACGGGTATTGACTTTGCGGCTGGGCACCGGGCAGATCGCCGCCGAGCAGCTGCTGCCGCTGAGCCTGCAGGCCGAAGAGGGTCTGTCCCAACCTTACCGCTACACGCTGACCTGCCTGTCGCCGGATACCCATATCGAACTGAAGTCGCTGCTGGGCCAGCCGGCGCGCATCGGCATCGAGGATGCGGCGGGCGGCGAGTCCATCCGTTGCGGCGTGGTGAGCGAGGCCAGGCTGGCAGGCGCCGATGGCGGCTTCGCCAAGTACGAACTGACCATCGAACCGCCGTTCGCGCTGCTGCGTCACCGCCGCACTTCGCGCGTGTTCCAGGACCTGACGGTGCCGGACATCATCCAGCAGATCCTCTCCGAACATCAGCAGAGCAACCCGGCCTTCGCCCGCGTGCAGACGCTGTCCATCCAGGTGCAGCCGGCTCAGCCGCGCAGCTACTGCCTGCAATACCGCGAGAGCGATTACGAATTCATCGTCCGGCTGCTGCACGAGGAGGGCTACGCCTGGCGTTTCCTGCATCAAGACGACGATGGCCCGCAAGTTCAACTGGCGGTGTTTGACGATCCGCATAGTCTGCCGGCTGCCCCCTTGAGCCGCGTGCGCTTCCACCGCGCCGACGCCACCGAAGACGAAGACGGCCTGACCGAATGGCAGGCCTCCCGCCAGATCGTGCCCAGCAGCGTGGCGCTGGCCAGCTACGACTACAAACCGGTCGCCACCCAGCGCAGCGAAGACGGCAGCCGCATCGAGCAGGGCCAGGCCGGCCAGTCGCTGCAGAGCAGCCTGACCCACTACGACGCGCCGGGCCTGTATTACGCCGGCGACGATGAACAGTTGGGCCGCTACGCCCAGTTGCGCCAGCAGGCGCATGATCAGCAGGCCAAGTCCTTCCGCGCCAGCGGCACCGTGCGCGGCCTGCAGCCGGGCGAATGGTTCCGCCTGGACGACCATCCGGCGCACGAAACCGACAGCCCGCAACACCGCGAATTCGTGGTTACCGGGCAAAGCTTCCAGGTGCGCAACAACCTGCCCAAGGACCTGGCCCAGCACGTCGGCGCGCAGACCGACGCCGCGCCGTTCACCACGTCTATCCAGACCCAGCGCCGCGGCATTCCGTTGACCCCGGCTTATGCCGACACGCCGCTGGCCAAGCCCAAATCACGCGGCGTGCAAACCGCTACCGTGGTCGGTCCGGCTGAACCGACAGACCAAGCCGCCGACGAGATCTACACCGACGCCCAAGGCCGCATCAAGGTGCAGTTCCACTGGCAACGGCCGCAGGAACACGCCCAGTTCGGCGCGAACCTGGACGACAAGTCTTCATGCTGGCTGCGCGTGGCCATGCCCAGCGCCGGCGCCGGTTTCGGCCACCAGTTCATCCCGCGCATCGGCCAGGAAGTGCTGGTCGACTTCATCGAAGGCGACATCGACCGGCCGCTGGTCACTGGTGTGTTCTACAACGGCAGCCATCCCACGCCAGACTTCAGCGGCGCCGGCAGTCTGCCCGCCAACAAGACGCTGTCCGGCATCAAGAGCAAAGAACACCTGGGCGGCGGCTACAACGAACTGCTGTTCGACGACACGCCGGGCGAAGTGCGCGCCAAACTCAGTAGCGAATCCGGCAAGACCCAGCTGAACCAGGGTTTCCTCACCCACCCGCGCAGCAACGGCAAAGCCCAGCCGCGCGGTGAAGGCTTCGAACTCAGAACCGACCAGCACGGCGCCATCCGCGCCGCGCACGGCCTGTTGCTGTCCACCGAAGCGCAAAACGGCGCCGGCGGCAAACAGCTGGCGCGCGAGCATGCGCAAAGCCAGCTGCAGTCTGCCGTTGCGCTGAGCCAGGCGCTGGCTGAGACCGCCGCCGGCCAGCTCGCTGACACCATGGAGACCGGGCCGGATGAGATCGACGACGACAACGCCAAGAGCGGTAAGAAGGACACCGGCCATCTGCAGCACCAGCTCGACGCGCTGGCCGCCTGGGAAGCCGGCAGTAATACCGACAAAGATGGCAAGACGGCAAAAGATCAGGCGGGCCAACAGCCGTTGCTGATTCTGTCCGGCCCGGCCGGTATCGCCAGCGTCACCGAGCAAAGCCAAACCCTCAGCGCCGAGCAGAACCTCAATCTGGTGGCCCAGCGTGATGCCAACCATACCACCGGCCGACGCTGGATTCACAACGTGGGCAAAAGCATCAGCCTGTTCGTGGCCGGGGTGAAAGACAAGGTGGCGGTGAAGTTGATCGCAGCCAAGGGCAAGGTACAAGTTCAGGCGCAGAGCGATGCGATGGAGATCACGGCCGATAAGGACGTCACTATCACCTCCTGCAAACAGCGGATCGAGATCAACGCCAAAAAGGAAATCCTGTTCACTGCCGGCGGCGCTTACTTCCGCATTGCGGGAGGCAATATCGAAGTGCATGCGCCCGGCACCGTCAGCGTGAAAGGTGCCAGCCATGATCTGAGTGGGCCAGATAGCTTAGGTAAGCCGTTGCCGGTGCTGCCTGGTGATTTCTGCCTGCCCTGTCTGTTGGAGGCGGCCAAGAAGGCCAGTTTTATCGTACCGCCGGGAGCGTAAATGATGGAATATCCATGGCGTAATGCCGCTTTGCCCACTTACGTTTTGCTTGATCCCACGGCTGACGATAAGCTCGCCCGCTGGTTGACGGCTTTCGCTGGCGAGCAACAGTGGTTGTTTGATGGCTTGGGTTTGCCGCGGGAAGCGTCGCCCGTCTTGCTGACTCTGGACGACAACATGCCGGTCGCTCGTTTACAGCAATTGCTGACCATGAGCCATCACGTGCCCGCAGTGGTGTGGCTGTGGAGCGCATTATCCGCCGAGCAGCTGGCGGCGCACTTGGCCAGCATGATCCAGCCTGAAACCAGCTTGGGCAAGATCGTGTTTCGCTATTACGATCCGCGCTTGCTGTCCCGATTGCCGGATATTTTGACGACCGAGCAATGGCAGCTGCTATGCGCGCCTGTGAGCAGCCTGGCTTGTATGGACGCGGAGCAACAGTGGTTTGAATGGAGCGTTCCCACCGGGCAGATCGCCGCCGATGCCGCCTGGGAGCTGGAGGATGCCCAATTGGATGCTTGCGCCAACTGGGGCTTGGCATGGCAAGTTTGGATGGGCATGCCCTCTCCGCAAGCCCGCAACGTCGATGTGATTTACCAGGCCTTGGGCCGCGCTCATGCCTTGGGGTTGACCACCCAGGGGGATTTGCAGTGTTTTGCCGAGCTGGCGTGCGCCTTCCATCCCGAGTTTGACCAGGATGCGGAAGTGGCGCCACATCTTGCCGGTATCGCGCACGGCGTGGCGTTAGAAGAAGCTTTGCAGCAGGTGCCGGCGACCGTGTGGAGCAGACTGGAGCAGGCGTCTGCTGCCTGAACCACAATTTCTACAACCGATCTAGGTCCCCATACCAGGCATTCGAATGAAAAATGACTCAATGACCCGATTCCGCGACATCCGCCCTTATCCAAAGCGTCCCAGCTGGCTGGCGAGGCTGAGTACACGAACGCAATGGATCATTGTCGGTTTGCTGATGATGTTACTCGCTGGCGCATACTGGGCTTGGTACGAATATGGCCCGGATGAGCGAGTGTTTTCGACGCGGGCCTATAACTACAACTCGCGGTCTATTGCGCAGTTTCGTGTCAATGGACAGTCGGGACTTAATGTTTTCGGTAAAGAAAAGAATGAAATCGCCGGTGGCGGTGGGGGCATTGTGGTCGGTAGCGTAATTGATGTGAATCGTCCTCTGGTAGTGGAGTGGCAGATGGATTATGCAACGATGGCTGATGCTTTTGCTCACCGGGCAGGCCCAGCCTACCGAGCGGTTCTGCCACCTCTGCGTCAGTATCCTGGGGTGCCTGATAATGCGATTCGGCTGGTGCTTCACTTTTATCCTGATCATGTTGAAGCCGAATTTGATCAGATGGGGGAAGTCAAGAACCGGCAGTATGTCGGACCGCCTATTGTGCCGGCCCGAGCACCGCGTGGTGATGGCGGCAAAGCCCAACCAATAGAACCGTTCATGAGGTGATGCATGTCGCGCTTGCCAAATATAAAAGTGCCGGGAGCAGAGCGCATGCAGCAGATCCTATCAGCAGCTGCTTGCGATAAAAAAAGCTCAGATAGGGCGTGTAGTCTTCCACTGTCTATTGGGGTGTTTTTCGATGTGGTAGGAAAGAACTGGAAAACTGATCCTGTTTCAGAGTGGACAAATATTGGATTGCTTACACAGGCTTTTCCTGAAGATCCATCCAAAAAGTTATTTCGTGTTTATGTACCAGGTCTTGCTGCAAAGTTCGAGAGTGACAATGGCAGCTATTTCAAAGCGGTAGGCAAGTCTGTGGCGGCAGAGAAGGCTGGCGCCCTCCAGGATGACTGGAAAAAGAAAATGCTGCAGGGCAAGGTGAAGGATATCTTTGCCGAGTTAAAGCAAATTCCCAAAAAATTTAATAAAGGATTGAGCAATTTCGAGCGCGGCTTGGCAAAAGCCAAAGGCAATCCCTTGCTGGGTGTGGCGCATGGCGGTTTGACCATGACTCGCGTGTTCAAGTCCGTGGTATGGCAATTGCCGCTTTCCGCAGCGACGGCCGTGCCCTATCTGCGCGACAGCAACGCGCTGATGACTTACAACCTGGGTGTCGATGTCCGAGTCAAATACGCTGTAAGTGGTGTGCTGAATTTGGTAACTCAATTCGCGGCAGACATCAATGAAGTGAATGTTTATGTTTACGGCGCGGAGCGCGGCGGTCCATTGGCGCGCATGTTCTTGAATGCCTTGCAAGAGGAGTGCAAGCAGACCTCGGCTGGGCTGATCCTGGATGGCATCGAGGGCGCAGGCAAGAAACCAATCAAGGTGAAGCTGCCTTTCCTTGGTCTGTTTGATTGCATTTCCAGCCTGGCAGGCTCTGAGCAGACGCTTGGCAAGATCAAGGAGATGGCTGGCTACTTAGTCCCCGTGCCCTTGCCCGAGACGAGCATAGAGGGAGACAAGACCCTCAGTGCGACGGTGGCCACTACCTATCACTTGGTGGCAGGGCATGAGTTGCGCAGCTATCAGCGTGTGGACTCGGTAGCGAAAGGGGGCGGCAAGGTACGCGAGCGGATTTTGCCGGGCAGCAGCGAAGATGTCACCGGTGACATCCGCGATGGTGATGCTAAGTCTCCCGACTTGGCGCGGGTGGCGCTTTGGCTGATGTACCAGGAGTCAATAGCACTCAAGGTTCCTTTACTGCCATTTAAAGAGCTGGAAAGTAAAGCAAAGGCAGCTGCTGCACGCTTTTACCTTTCGAAGACAGTTTCTGTTAACGGAAGAACCTTATATGCTGATGATTTGGTACAGGCTTACGAAAAGCAGTTGGGCGCAAAAGGTGATTTGCGGGGGACATTGCAGGCTAATGTTTGCGCCTGGCTGGCTTGGTTGAAGGGACAGAAGGACAAACAACGCGATCCGAACGCCGGCAGAGATCCCAGAAAGCCAACAATCTTGAAGCCTGGCCAAGTGCCGCCGGATATAAACGACATTTTGTCGCGTAGAGCTACGCCGCTGGCTAAGGATTTGATTGCGGTTCGTGCTGGTCAGAAGCCAGATGCCAAACTATGGAAAGCTTGGGAGCATGGGCCGGCGCCAACGCCGGAGCAAGAAGCCCTGTTTGCCCAGTTCATGCACGATCCTTACGACATTGACGTCAATCGGCAGTTCTTTATGTTTATGCCCGGAAACAGCGGCTTCTACTATTTCAAGCCTCGTGAAGTGGATGCCGATAATGCGGAACCGCTGGTGGACGAGGATGCCTTGGCGCGGGAGGCATTGAACAAGCAGGCTACGCAAAGCCAGCAAAGGGCGCGGGAGGCTGTCGAGGCACGGCAAAAGGCAGAGCTGACCACACTGAACAAGTATTTTGCTGAACAACGCGCAGCATTGCTGAAACAAGGTCAGTCCACCGCCGGATTGGATACAGCCTATCAGGCGGCGCTGAAGGCTAAGACTAGTGTCTTTAACCAAGAGCTGGCCAATCTGCCTTAGCATGTCATCCGAGTGCGTAGACTCTGCCATGGCCTCGAAGATCGGAGGCCATTTTTCATTTCAGGCAGGCATTCTGCTAGCCATTCAGAGACGCGGTTCTGGCAATTGTTGCAAAAAATGCAAGGCCCCGAGGGGGCATCACTATGCACTAGCCGTGCAGAGGGAGGCAACTACCGAGTTTTTCTCGGTAGTTAGGCCAACCAGAACCCTATTGTAATGTGCAAAAAATGCACGGCCGTTTAGATTCCGATAGCGCGGCAGCTGTATGGTGCTACTCGAATTAGGCTTCTTTCCATCCTGTCGAAATATCCAGAATGGCATGCGCTTTGGCAACGTCGGCTTCTCCTCCATGTATCACCAGCACATATTTATCGGCTTTCAGCGCGGTTTCGTATTTCACTGCCTGTTCGGCGTTAATGCCAACTCGGGTCAGCGCAGCGCCTAATGCAGATACCCCGCCCACAATTGCCGCGCCTTCCAGTGCGCCGACCAGTGCCGCAACCACCGGGCCGGCCATGGCAACCATTCCCACGCCAGGCAAAAAGAAAACCGCGGGAGCAAGCAGTAATCCCCATAAACCACCCCAAAATGCGCCTATGCCTCCCCATGCTTTCATTTTGTCGCCTACGGTATAAAAGCCGACCGGGTTTTCCTCGCTGTGGTAGCCTTTCCCAATGACCGATAGTTTTTTTACGTCGAAACCACCTTTGCTTAGCAGGCGGATGGCATCCTCCGCTTCCAGATGGGTGTTGTAAACATAAACTGCTGATTGTGCTGAGCTCATGATATTTCCTTTAAGGATGCATGATTTAGAATGCAGGCGGCAGATTGATCTAGATTGCTACCTTGATTCTATTGATCACCTGATGTACGCCCGGCATACCCCAGGCGGCATGATCGGCTAATTCGCGTTCAGACCAGCTATGCACTGAACCATGTAGAATCACATCTGATCCCTGAATGGTTACGGAAATGCTGTCCATATCGGCTATGGCCCGGCGGCGAAGTGCATTTTCCACTCCACCCTTCACCTCGTTCATGGATAGTTTGGGGCGGATGGCGATATTGTCGCTCACGCCGGTGACGCCCAGTAAATGTCGTACTATCCGTGTGGCGATTTGGCGCTGATAATCCCATTCCACCGTTCCGGATAGTGTGACCCAACCCTTTTCCACCATGACTTGCAAACCTTCTTTAGGTATTTCAGTCAATTGTTGCAGTAGATTGGCGACTGATCGTGATATGTCGGCATCGTCACGCCGATCTGCATTCGGTAATTGGACATCCATTTCAATTGCTAGCGCTTTGACGCCGGCTACACGCAGCGCCGCGCGCTCTGCTGCCCATTTTTCGGCATAACTGCTGACATGTCCGGTTAGCGTTACCGCGCCATCATTGGCAGATACGCCTACATGGGTGGCATTGATAGATGGATCCCAATTGAGTTCCGCTATTACGTCCTGTTGTAATTGCATATCGCTTTTCATCGCATGATCTCCAGGCGGCCATTAAGAATCTGTAGATTGGCATTCTGTTTTTGGATGGTCTGTTCGATAACGTACATAGGGGAAAATCAGGTTGGTGACGTCGATTGGGGGATGACTAAGCAGATATTGATCTGAAGAGGTTGGATACTGGCAGTATGCTGAATGCGAAGAATGGGCCGGCCGGGTAGCGTTTTTGTGCAGCACCTCGCGTGGGTTGTCCTATTTCCGGCGATTATATTGCGCGAGGCGGTACCGAATTCCGATCAGGAATAATTAGTGGGTGGTCGATGTGGTCTATCAAACAGCGTTTCAAATACCGGACTTTATTTCAATGCGGTGGATTCGACCGGGTTGGCGTGGTTGGCGGAGGCGTGGGGCGTGGCCTGTCGCCTGGAGGCGCGGCTTGTGCCAGCGGCGACCATTGGATTCAGGCTGTCCACCATGGTGCTCGGGATCAGAATGGTGGTGCCGCGCTCCTTGGTGGTTTCGTAGATGATGTTCATTGCCCGCAATTGCAGCGCGGCCGGGTGGTCGGCATAGACATTGGCCGCCTCGACGAACTTGTTGGCGATTTCGGCTTCGGCGGACCCCAAGATGATGCGGGCCTGCTTTTCTCGTTCGGCCTGCGCCTGACGCGACATCGAGTCCTGCAACGCCACTGGTATGGCAACGTCGCGGATTTCCACTGAGCGCACCGTAATGCCCCATTCCGCGGTCTTTTCGCCTATCTTGCGGCACAGTTCCTGGTCGGTGCTGTGGCGGTCGCTCAGCAGCACGCCCAGCATCGATGAGCCTATCATTTCACGCAGCGAGGTCTGCGCCACGCGATCTATCGCCTGGCGATAATCAGTGATGGCCAGCGCCGCCTTTTGCGCGTCATGGACATGCCAGAAGATGATGGCATCCACGTTCACTGGCACCGTGTCGCGGGTCAAGGCCTGTTCGGCATTAAAGGCGGTGGTCTGGATTCTTTCGTCTATGGTTGCCACCACGTTGTCTACCACCGGGATGATCAGGAACAGGCCCGGTCCGCTGACTCCGCGCAATTTGCCGGCGCGCAACACCACACATTTTTGCCAGGTATTGGCCATGCGTAAGGATTGCGACACGATGGCGGCGGCCACCCATAGCACAATGGCCGGCGCTAGATAGCCCTGGAAATTGGCCAGCGCGCCTAGTAGGAACAAGGTGGTGATAATGAATAAGGTGATGGGGTTCATGGCGATGCTCCTGGCGGCGCGTTCCATCCGGCAGACACCGGCCGCAGACGGACACGGATCGTAAACAGCTTGTGACAGTGCTTAAGGATTGGCGCTTTTCCCGCGATTGATCTGTACGCTGTCACACATAGCGCGCAATGATTGGCAGCCATAGTAAAGATTAACGGTATTGCATATGCTGGATAATTGCCGATTCATGCGAGCCGGCCCAGCGCGCGCTCACTCGGGAGGGATGATGACCATCGACGATAATCCTAGGCGGAATGGTTTGCTGGCCGGACTGCCGGAGGCTGAGTGGTTGCGGCTGCGCCCGCATCTGGAGCCGGTAGAAATGCCCTTGGGCAAGGTGCTGTATGAGCCGGACTGCGCGCTGAGCCATGTTTACTTTCCAACGACAGCGATCGTGTCGCTGCTGTATGTGATGGAGGATGGGGCTTCGGCGGAAATCGCGGTGGTGGGCTGGGAGGGAATTGTCGGCATCGCCCTGTTCATGGGCGGGGAGACCACGCCCAGCCGCGCCGTGGTGCAAAGCGCCGGCTATGGCTATCGCTTGAAAGCGCAGGCCTTGAAAGACGAGTTCAATCGCGCGGGGCCGATGATGCATCTGCTGCTGCGCTATACCCAGGCCTTGATCACCCAGATGGGACAAACCGCGGTCTGCAATCGCCACCATTCGCTGGATCAGCAATTGTGCCGCTGGCTGCTGTTGAGCCTGGATCGCTTGGCCGGGGACGAGTTGGTCATGACCCAGGAGTTGATCGCCAATATGCTGGGCGTCCGCCGCGAGGGTGTGACCGAAGCCGCCCTGAAGTTGCAGAAGGCGGGTTTGATCCGCTATGTGCGGGGGCATATCACCATTCTCGATCGTTTTGGGCTGGAGCAGCGCACCTGCGAATGCTACGAAGTGGTGAAGAAGGAGTATCAACGCCTGTCCGGGCCGCTGCCATAGCAGAATAGCTAGCTCCGTTTTTGCCAGGCTTCCAGTTTTTCCTGGGCAGCGCGCGATAGCGTAGCGGTGGGTTGAGCCTTAAGGCGGTCTATTCCGATGGGCTCGCCGCTGACTGCGCAGTATCCGTAACTGCCGTCGCGTATGCGTTGCAAGGCTTGATCTATCCGCTGCAATTGCAGTTTTTCCCTCTCTTGAACCGTCAAGTCCATCCTATGCTCCTCTGCCTGTTGGCCGCGTTCGTCTGCGTCGGAGATCGCAAGGAAGCTTTGCAGATGGCGCTCCGTTTCCCGGCTGGCGCGCAGCAAGGCATCGCGTGCTTGCAATAGCTCGGCTTCCAACGCCATCAGTTGTTGCGGCGAAAGGCTGTGGTCGACAGCGCTTGGCGCGGAGGACGAGGTGTCTGTCATGGCATCACTCCCATCAGCGAAGATGCGGGAGGAGGGGCGTAGTAGATAGCGACGGCGTGACGGCAGCCTCTTGCCCATTGCTCTCCGTCTCCAGCCGCATGGCTTCAGACTCGGCCATCTCGTACAAGGGATAGATACGGGAAAGCGGAGGATGCTGGGCATTGTGGACAGACCAGCCAACAAAATGTCCCGCGGTGTTTCGTTCGGTTTCGATGTGGTATCTGGACATGAGAGGCTCCTTCACGCGTGATTCGCACTCGGCCTCAAGGTTGAGCGCCTGCGATGGAACAGAGTTCAGTACTGCCGAGCGTGCGGCAAGGATGGGTAGCGGTCTGTGCGTTGGAGCGCACATGCCAAATCATTTGGCCTGGCGCCGCCCTTGGCCGTGCCGATGGTACGACGAGGCGGCGCAAGGAGGCATCAGATTAGGATGGGCTTAACGCTTGATGCGCGAAATCTTGGTGCCTTCTATGCTCAGGCTGGCCATCAGGCCTTGCTGGTCGAAGATGAAGGCATAGGCGTCGTTGCGCAATGTCGTCGAGCTTAAGTTTTTCGCCGCGCCGGCATCAACTACGACCACGCTGGGGCCGGTGCCGATTTCCCAACCCATGGACTTTTTCAGATAGCGGACGGCTTTCTGATTCATCAGAAATACCACATAGCCATAGGATTCCGCGCCTGCCTGCCAGCCCCAGGATGCGGTGACTGAGTTGTAGTAGCCGTTTGGGTGGCCTCCTTCCAGCAGCACGCCTTCGCCGTATGCGCCGCCAAAGATCAGCCCGGCTTTGACAATCTTGGGAAACACCAGGATGGCGGAGGCCTTGTGGGAGAGACTTTCCGCCGCAGGGCTCGTTTGATACAGCATGTGCAGCGATTGCAGGGCGGCCTCATCCAGATCGCGCGCCGACTCGGCCAGGGTATAGGCGCTGGCCAGACACAGCATCAGCGCGGTGGCGGCCAGCAACAGGACTTTCTGTAGATTTCGTAGGGGATGGATCATGGTGGAACTCCTTGAAAGGGGTCTGAGACTCTCCTCGAATGCTATGGCGTAAAGTTAGGGCGCTTTGTTTCGCAAGCCATGGGCATGGTGAGTTTCAGCGCCCATCATATTCGCCAGCGGTAACAGCCACTGTTCGCCAGCGAACATAGCCGACTGTCAATAACGACAGTTGCTATGTGCGTAAGCGCACATATCAATCGCACCCTATCGGGTTATTTTGCCACAGCCTATGCAGCGTCCCGCGCGCCGGCGTGCGCGGGACCATGCCGATATGCATGCGCAGGGCAATCTGGGTTTCTTCATCAAAGGAGGCCGGACCATGGCTTGGCAGAATGATATGGAACATTGGGCGCAACAGATACGACAGCGCAATCCGTTTGCGGCGAGATTGGTGTGGGATGACAGGCAGATCGATTTTGGCGCTTTCGAGCGGCCGTTGGTGACGCTGTACGTCAGGGAAGCCTCCGCGTTGCGTTACTTGTTGTCGCCTAGCTTGGATGGTTTGGGCGAAGCTTATGTGCGTGGGGTTTTCGATGTGGAGGGCGCGCTGGATGACATCATAGACTTGGCCTATTCCTTGTCCCGCGGCAGCGACAGCCGCCTTAAGGCGATTGCCAGCTATTTCCGCCACTCGCGCAAGGCGGATCGGCAGGCCATCCAGTACCACTATGATGTGTCTGATACGTTCTACACCCTATGGCTGGACCCACTGATGGTGTATTCCTGCGCTTATTTCGAAACCGGCGAGGAGTGCCTTGCCGAGGCGCAAGTCAAGAAAATGGATCATATCCTGACCAAGCTGAAGCTGACGCCGGGACAGACCCTGCTCGACATAGGATGCGGCTGGGGCGGGCTGGTGATGCGGGCGGCGCAACGCTTTGGCGCGCAGTGCCTGGGCATCACGCTGTCGCAGAATCAATATGAAACGGCGACAGCCAGGGTGCGCGCCGCGGGCCTGCAAGACCGCATCGAGATCCGCTTGCAGGATTATCGGGACACCCAAGGCCAATTCGACCGCATCGCTAGCGTGGGGATGTGCGAGCATGTTGGCCTCAAGGGCTTGCCGGATTACTTCAGCCGCATCCACAGCCTGCTGCGCGATGATGGGATGGCGCTGAATCACGGCATCACCCTATCCAGCGCGGATAGCCTGGAGGCGCCGTTCGGTGCTGGCCGCTTTATTGAGAAATATGTCTTCCCCGGAGGGGAGCTGCCACATATCGGAGAGGTGCTGCGCACCATGCAGCAGGGCGGGCTAGAGGCGCTGGATGTGGAAAATCTGCGCCGCCACTATGCCAAGACCTTGTCGTGCTGGACAATGAATTTTGAAAACCAGAGCGTTCGCATCCGCCAGGAAGTGGGCGAGGAGAAGTATCGTATCTGGCGGGTATATCTTTCCGGCTGCGCCTACGCTTTCCGCCATGATGTGGTGAGCATCTACCAAGTGCTCTGTCATAAGGCTGGCCGTCATGCCGATGGTTTGCCGTGGTCGCGCCAGTATATGTATGCGCATGGCGATGCAGATGCAGCAACCATGCCCTCCCCAAACGGATGAGGCAGGATCTGTCGGGGAGGGACGGATTATTGCGAGTCGCGAACCCGCATGTAGTTGATGACGACCCGAACCTCCTTGATGCCCAGCGCCAGATCTCCGGCCCGGTCAACCTCAGCCTGGGTATCCACCTGCCCGCTCAGCATAACTCGACCGTTATCGGTTTCTACTCGTATTTCGTACGAGGTCAGATCAGGATCGCGGAACAGCTCGGCTTTGACTTTGCCGGTAATCATGGCGTCCGAGACATAGCTGCTCACCTCGGTGCCTTCGGCATAGGTATCGCCCATGGTTTGCATCGGGGCAGGCGGGTTGTCCGGCATGGTGCTGACGCTATTGCTGCGGGCACCTGCAGAAACGGTGATCAGCGCGGCGTAGGCAAGAAACAGAGTAAAGCGGCTTGCGCGTTGCTGGGATGGGATAAGCATGATCGACTCCTTTTGCTCAACCGTAGATCGCCCCGCCTAGGGCGGAGCGATCGCTGTGTCTGGTTCACGGCCAGACAGTCAACCATTGCGGGAGCCAGTGGCGCGCTACCCTGATCCGGGATCAGCGCTCAAGCCGGCTGTCGGCGCTGTGGTTGGCTGTGACTGCGCGTTCAGACCTTGGGTGGGGTATAGCCAGGATGGCTTTCGTGAGCCGGCCCGGTTTGGCCGCCAGCCTGCTTGGCAGGGTCGCGCGGAGCGGCGTCGCTGGCAGGATGCTGTTGACCTGTGGTTTGGGTGGGGGCGACGCCTGGCTTGGCGCTGTCAGCGCACGGCTTTTGGGCCGCGGCGGCATCCTTGGGGGAGGTATTCTGCTGATTGTGCTTGTCCATGATAACCTCTTTAGCTATCCAACTTCCCGCAGGATTGCGAGGCGTTGGCAGGCTGACTTTGGCGCTTAAGAGGATAGATGTCGGTGCGTTATCCAACATAGATAGTAAACCGGCTCGAAAAACCGGTTTTGCGAATCATGGCGGCGCGCTGAATTGCGCTTAGGCGCGGAAGCTATCGAATAGCTCAATCTTGAGCACTCGGCGTATGGCGAAATAACTGGAGATGGCGGCGATGATCACCACCATGCCAAAGGCCAGCGCCAGGTTCCAGAAGGTGATGATAGCCGCAGTTGCGGCAACTGCGAGCGAGCGAGGGGGATCCGCCGCGTGATCAGCCCTATGTCCAAGCCAAAGCCGGTGACCGCGGTGAAGGCCGCCATGAACAGAATCATCACCACCAGCTCGCCTCCTTTGGCGCCGATGGCCTTGAGGGCGCCGCATTTCTCCAGATTCTCCAGGATGAAGCTGTAAAACGTCTGGCTGGAGATCGGACAGCCAGACGATGAGGCTGATCACCCATCAGGTATTGCTTGCGCTGATTATCGATGGCGTAGTTCCAGGCGCTGGCGCGGACAGTGGTAAGTGACAAGCCTGCGTGGGTTAGCGAACAGACTGCCCAGCTGCCCTCGCACAGGATATAGCGAGGTGAGCTTGGCCTGCTGTCCGGCCGGGCAAGGAATTCAGTGCCTCCGTTTTTTTACGGCGAAGCAGCAAGTTGCCTTCGATGTTCCTGAAGGGTTGCTAGCCTGCTCGTTCCGATGGGCTGAGCTGGGCACGGTGGGGCCTTGCGATGGAGACGATCATGGACTACACAGAGCGCGATATTTACGGGGTGTACCGAGTGAAAGGCCATACACAGCTAGCGGAGCCGGTGGAGCTGATGGCGGTGAATGCGCTGATCGGCAGCGACGTTTACAACCAGCGCAATGTGTTTCTGGGCGATATCAAGGAAATCATGCTGAACGTGAAAACGGGCTGCATCGCCTATGTGCAATTGTCGATTCGCGGCTTGCTGGACCTTGACGGCAAAAGGGTGGCCGTGCCGTGGAGCGCCTTCATGTTTGATGCCGCGAATAATCGCTTGGTGGTGAGTATGGATCGTTTGCATTTGTGGCAGGTCCCTGACATTGAAGTGCACAAGTGGCTGCATGTGAGCCAGGCAACGCCTTTGCCAGACAAGGCGGCCGACTATGGACGCGGACTCGACTAAATAATCCGGATGTGGCCCTGGCCCCTTGCCGCAGGTTTTACAGCTTGTGGCAGCGCTGTCACGAAGAGGCGTCTGGGCTGCAATTCTATTGCCATGCGGGGCGCGCAGGCCTGTTCCGGGTGGCATACGAATCTCCACTTAGTTGGATAGCGTACAGACAGTCCGCTGCTGCATCAGCATGGTGACAATGCCGACGCCTTGCAATGTCGCGGAGCGCCGGACTCATAGGAGCATGATCATGGACCCGCTCGACATCTACGATAGCGACAGTGACATTACCTGGCTGGCTGAGGACGATATCAAGCCACTCCCCGATACCTTGTTCCCGACGCGGAAAATACTGCCGGGTTCGACCGAGTACTACAGTTTCACCACCGAGATCTACGACCCGTTTGACGAGACGATTCAGCATGATCTGGAGGACTACGAAACGGTTGACGGCGATTGGCCGATGGATGACTGAATCAGCCGCCCGTGGGGGTGGCGCGCAATTCATCGCGGCATCCCATGGCGGCAGGTCGCCGCCATCCAGCCGGCGGCGCGACAGGCGATGCCGGATCGCTTTGGCGGTTTGACCGTACGCCACAATTCCTTTGATGGCGAGCGTCATGTGGACTGCGTTTATCCTCCAGTTCCGACGGTTGTCCGGGAGAATGCCATGTTTGAAATTGTCATTGTCACCTTGCTGATCTTGTGGGCCTTGGGTTTGCTGACGGCTTTCACAATGGGAGGCTTCATCCATATTCTTTTGTTGTTGGCGGTGGTCGCGATACTGGTGCGTTTTATCCAGGGGCGGCCGCTATAAGCTGCCGCAGCGATGGAGCCGATCATGCCGCGAGGCGCGTCGCCTAGGCCGGCCATCATGAAACGACGGGTCCGCAGCCTGAGCGCGCGGCCATGAAGTTCCGCGACTATTACGAAACGCTCGGGATTGCGCGCACCGCTACGCAGGATGAGGTCAAGCAGGCATATCGCAAGCTGGCGCGAAAATTCCACCCGGACGTCAGCAAGGAGGCGGATGCGGAGACGCGCTTCAAGGAACTCGGCGAGGCCTACGCGGTATTGAAGAACCCTGAGAGGCGCGCCGCCTATGATTTGATGGGCAGCGATCTGAAAAGCGGGCAGGACTTCCAGCCTCCGCCGGATTGGGACAGCGGCTTCGAGTTTGATGGCCGTGATTTCGGCAGAGGATTTGCGGCTGATCAGGACGATTTCTTCGAATCCTTGTTTGGCCGGCGCGCGCGAGGCGGCGGGAACCCTCATGCCCATGGCGTCGGGCAGGATCATCACGCCAAAGTGCAGATTGATCTGGAAGATGCCTACCACGGCTGCCAACGCGGCGTGGAGTTGCGGATGCCGACCCAGACTGCGGACGGCCATGTGGTGCTGCAGACGCGCACCTTGTCGGTGGCCATCCCCAAAGGCATACGGGCGGGGCAACATCTGCGCCTGGCCGGACAGGGAGGCGCGGCGCCCGGAGGCGGGCCGGCCGGCGACTTGTATCTGGAAATTGAATTCAAGCGCCATCGGCTGTTTCGTGTCGAAGGGCGCGATGTGTTCCTGGATCTGCCGGTGTCGCCGTGGGAGGCGGCGCTTGGCGCATCCGTAGAAGCGCCCACGCCTGATGGTCCGGTTCAGCTCAAGATACCGCCGGGATCCCAGGCCGGGAAACAATTGCGCCTGAAGGGGCGCGGCATTCCCGGTGCCGTGCCGGGCGATTTATACGTGGCGCTGACGATAGTCTTACCGCCGGTGGCGGGCGAGCGGGAGCGCGCTGCCTACCAGGCCATGGCTCATGCCTTTGACTTCAATCCGCGCTGCGCGTTGAAAGGATAGCCATCATGGATCAGAACCAGCCGGCAGTGACTCAGGGCGTGGTGGTGGAGGAGCAACTGGAGCTGACGCTGCTTGAACTGTGTCAGGCCAGCCATGCCGAAGAGGCCTTTGTTATTCGCTGGGTACGGGAGGGCGCGCTGGAGCCGCAGGGCGAGTCGCCGCAGAATTGGCGTTTCCGTGGCGATGCCTTGCGGCGCGCGCGGGTGGCCTGGCGCTTGTCGTGCGATCTAGAGATCAATCCCTCCGGCGTGGCGCTGGTGCTGGATCTGCTGGACGAGCTGCAGGCCTTGCGCGCGCGTCTGGATCGGACTGGCAAGCACTAGCCCGGCATCAGCATGCGCACCACCGCGGCCCCCATTACCAGTGTTGCGATCCAGACCAGAATGGTCATAGGCCGGCTGGCGGTGTATGCCCCCATCACCGATTTTTTGGAAACCAATATGATGATCACCACCATCAAAGGCACGGCGACTACACCGTTGATGACTGCGCTCCAAAACAGCGCCTTCATCGGGCTGATCGGCGAGTACTGGATGCCGAGCCCCAGCAGCATGCTGACGGCGATGATGCTGTAAAAACCGCGAGCGTCGCGCACCTTGCGCTCCAGCCCTTCTTTCCAGCCCATCACCTCCGATGCCGCATACGCTCCCGCGCCGGCCAGCACCGGCACGCCTATCAGGCCGACCCCAATAATGCCCAAGGCAAACAACAGGTAGGCGGCATTGCCCGCCAGCGGCCGCAATGCGCTGGCGGCTTGCGCTGCGGTGGTGATGTCGGTGATGCCCGCGGTATGCAGCGTGACCGCGGTGGCCAGGATGATGAAGAAAGCGGTGATGTCGGAATAGAACATGCCGCTCCAGGTGTCCCAGCGTATGCGGCGCAACTCCGACGCCGCGACGCGCTTATCCAAGATCAGCGCGCGGCTACCCTTGACGGCCAGCATGTCCTCGACTTCTTCCGATGCCTGCCAGAAAAACAGATAGGGGCTGATGGTGGTGCCAAATACGCCTACTACCACGGCGGCGGCATTGGCATTGGGCGTGAAGCGAGGCCAGACCGTACGCAGAGCGACTTCTGGCCATGGCACATGCACGGTGAAAAGAACCGCGGTGTAGGCCAGCAGGGTGAGGGTCAGCCATTTGAGAAAGAACACATAGCGATGATAAGGGACGAACATTTGCTGCAGCAGGATGGCAAAGACGAAAATAGTGGTCATCAGGTGGCGGTTCAGGCCGGAGATCAATTCCGTCACCTCTCCCATGGCGGCAACGTCTGCCGCGATGTTTAGAATATTGGCGATCAGCAGCAGCACGATCAATATCCGCAACACCAATGGCGAGAAGGCATCTTTGATGTTGGCGGCCAGTCCTTTGCCAGTGACGCGGCCCATATTGCCGCACATCGATTGCACGGCAGCCATCAGCGGAAAGGCCAGCGGCATGGTCCATAGCATATTCAGGCCGAATTGCGCGCCGGCCTGCGCATAAGTGGCGATGCCGCTTGGGTCGTCGTCCGCTACGCCAGTAATCAGTCCCGGGCCGATCCGCGCCAGTGGATGGGCCTTGATACGCTGCCACAGCGGTTGCCGTTTGCGAGTCTGAGCTGCCATGGGCGCATCCTCCACTGATTGCGGGCTCGGAGATAAGGCGGCCCCGCCGCAAATCATCACCTTGCCAAGCCAGAATCCACCGCAGCCCGTCGATGCCGGATTTGCTGTCGTCATCATGGCGAGCCGCGGGATGGCTTATGCAAATAATCTATTTTTTAAGCTCATCTTTCAGTTTGCCCATGTCGGACTGGGCTTCGCCCAGGTTTTTCTCCTGAGTGCCTTTTTCTTCCAGGTTCTTGTTGTGAATGACTTTGCCGGTGGCTTCCTTGATGCTGCCGGTGATCTCCTTGAATTTTCCCTTGATCTGATCCTTGTTCATGGCGTTCTCCCGTTGGTTTGGACGCGATTGCAAGACAGTACGCAGTGCGTGTGGCCCAGCAATACCCTATGAGCGTAAGCGCGAATGCTGGCGGGGTATGTACGGGAGCGCACATAACTCTCGGGAAAAAATGCAGAGGTGGCCTTGGTCGATATTCAGCCTAAGGGAAAGCCAGGAAAAAAGGATTTTCATGCTTTTGGCTAGATGGGTGATGTAGCGGCGCGGCAGTCTTGCGGCTGCGAGGCGCTAGTCGTCCCGATTAGGGTGTTCATCAGTAGAATCATGTGGTTAGCCAAGTTTTGGGCGGGAGTGTATGTTCGCAACCGTCGTGTCTGAACGAAGTTAAAGTTGCTCACCAGCGGCCGCAGCGACGCTCAGGCTGTGCGCTCGTACCAAGGCTTTGTCGAGTTGACGATGCGTACCACCAATAGCATCACCGGCACCTCGATCAGCACGCCCACCACCGTGGCCAAGGCGGCGCCAGATTGGAAGCCGAACACGCTGATCGCGGCCGCCACCGCCAGCTCGAAGAAGTTGGAGGCGCCGATCAGCGCCGACGGGCATGCCACCGAGTGTTTTTCCCCGACCTGGCGGTTGAGCCAATAGGCCAGCGCCGAATTGAAGAACACCTGGATCAGGATGGGCACGGCCAGCAGCGCGATCACCAGCGGCTGCTGCAAAATGGCCTTGCCCTGGAAGGCGAATAGCAACACCAGGGTCAGCAGCAGCGCCGCAATCGACCACGGCTGAATGCGATGCATGGCGGCATCGAATACCGCTTGCCCTTTGTTCAGCAGTGTCTTGCGGATCGCCTGCGCGATCAGCACCGGCACCACGATATACAGCCCCACCGAAGTCAACAGCGTGGGCCACGGCACGGCGATGCTGGAAACGCCTAGCAGCAGGCCGACCAACGGCGCGAAGGCGAACACCATGATCAGGTCGTTCAACGCCACCTGGGACAGCGTGAAATACGGATCGCCACCGGTCAGCCGGCTCCAGACGAACACCATGGCGGTGCACGGCGCAGCCGCCAGTAGGATCAGGCCCGCGATGTAGCTATCTAACTGCTCTGCAGGCAGAAGCGGCGCAAACCATACCCGAATAAACAACCAAGCCAGAAAGGCCATCGAGAACGGCTTGACCAGCCAATTGATGAACAGGGTGACGCCGATGCCCTTGATGTGCGCCTTAACCTGGTGCAGCGCGCTGAAATCGATTTTCAGCAGCATCGGAATGATCATCACCCAGATCAGCAGGCCTACAGGCAGGTTGACCTGGGCGATTTCCAAACCGCCGATCGCGTGGAACAGGCCGGGGAAGGCCTGCCCCAAGCCGATGCCGGCCACAATGCAGAGGGCAACCCAGGCGGTTAGGTAGCGCTCGAATAGACTCAGCGGGGCGCCGGCGGCGCAGGGATGGGCGACTTCAGATGGGGAGGACATGCCATTCTCCGTGGGGTGGGGCGATTCTGCGCGCTGCGGTGAGGGCAGTGTCAGGGGTGCAGCGTACCGATGCGATCCAACTCCGCTTTGAGCCGTGGCCGGTCCTGGCGCAGCGCGTCCAGCGGTAGGGCCAAGAACGCCTCGATCCGCGCCCGCAAGATGCGATAGGCCGTCAGGAAGGCTGCGTCGATCTCCTGATCACTGCCCGCCGCATGGGCAGGATCCTCCACGCCCCAGTGGCAGCGCAGGACCGGGCCCAGATACGCCGGGCAGGTTTCGCCGGCGGCGCTGGCACATACCGTGATCACGATATCAGGCGTAGCCGGCCGGTGATCCCAGGATTTGCTGTGGTAGCCGTCGGTGGCAATCCCTTCTTGTGCCAGCAGCGCCAGCGAGCGCGGGTGCACCTGTCCGGTCGGCTGGCTGCCGGCGCTCATTGCATGCCAGCCCGCCGGCGCCAGGTGATTGAACACCGCCTCAGCCAGGATGGAACGACAGGAATTGCCGGTACACAGGAACAGCACATTGACCATGGCTTGGTTCATGGCAGGTTTCCTTTGGCGCTCAGCAGCACCCGCTGCCGGGCGCACAATTGTTCTTGGGTGTGATCTTGACCGTGGCAGTCTTCGGCGCACAGCAAGCGCTGGCCGGTTCGCCGGAGGCAGATTCCCCGCCGTTGAAGGTCGGGATCGACGCCAGCGTCTGATAGCTCTCCCAGGCGAGGCCGGAAGGATCGGTCACCCAGTGCTTGTTCGACTCGGCGTAGCAGCAGGCGGTGCCGGTCTGCGTCACCATGCTGATGTCGGCCGCCTGCAATTGGTGCTGCAGCTGCGCCAGTTCTTCCTCGCTGTCCACCTGAAAGCCCAGGTGGTCGATGCCAGCGGCGCCGCCGCGGCTAGAGATCGCGAAGTTGAGGCGCGGATCCTCCAGCATCCACTTGGCGTAATCGGTCTTCTGCACCGTGGGCTGCGCGTGGAACAGCGCCGAGTAGAAGCGGATGCTGTCTTCCAGGTTGGCTACCGCGATGTGTACGTGAAAGCGTTTCATAGTCGAATTACCGGTAGTGATTCGTTATGAGCAAGCGCCATCGCAGGGTGTGATGTTGCTCGCCGGCGTGCAAGCCTCGCCGCGACAGCAGTTCTCGGTCAGAAAGCCCAACAGGCCGTTCATCTGCTCGTAGTTGGCCGAGTAGTAGATGAAGCGCCCTTCCTGGCGAGCGAGGATCAGACCGGCATGGGACAGCTCCTTCAGGTGGAAGGACAGCGTGGCATTGGCCACGGCGAGCCGCTCGCCGATCTGACCGACCGCCAGGCCTTCGGGGCCTTGCTGGACCAACAGTCGGTAGATCGCCAGGCGCGTGTCCTGCGCCAGAGCGGCCAAGAGGGTGACAGCGGTTTTTGTTTCCATATTTCTATATTTATAGAAATAACGAGTATTGTCAAGCAGATGGAATGATCAAGAAAGAGCATGTGCAGATTTTTGTGTGCGGCCAGCTTATGGTTCCCAAGGGCGGCCAAGATATGGTTCCGGTCACAATAGTTTGTGACGGGAAGCATAAGTTGGCCAAAACGGCCAGCTTATACTTCCCGTTTCGCATTTCTAGCCACTCCGCCGTCCCAAATACATTCCGTTTTTCTCCACTCCGGCCCCTTGAAAGCGTTTCTCAGCAAGGCTTTCCGCGTTTGAAACATCGTTCCAGTTCTTGGCCAGTTTATGGGTGCAAATCGTCGATTTTGGCCAGCTTATGGTTCCCAACTTTAAAGAGTGCGCTACTTGTCAGGGCGGACTGTGTGATATGGGGGCTGCTGTTCGGCCAAAGCGGAAGTCCACACGGTAGCACTCGGATGGCTGCTTTCGAAGAGAAACCCACTGAAGTATCTAGGAAAACGGTGGAGATTCAGGAGTATTGAATGAGGAACGAGGGCAATGCCTAGCTCACATAAAATTCTCAAAATGTGTTGAACGGGCACAAATAGTCCAGCTAGCAGCTAAGATAGGTAGGCAAGGTATCGGTGGGCATCAAACGATAATGTGTTAATGCGCCCACAAAGGGGGGTCTGTAATGCAGACAACCGAGAGTATGGTGTTGCCCGGAATCAGCGAAAGTGATGCCTGCTTTCGTCTGCTTGTGAACTGTGTCAAAGACTACGCGATCTACATGATCGATACCGATGGCCGGGTGTGCAGTTGGAATGCCGGAGCGGAACGCATGAAAGGCTATTGTGCCGATGAGATCATCGGTCGGCACTTCAGCTGCTTTTACCTCCCTTCTGCGGATGCCGAGCAAAAGGCGATGCAGGAGCTGGCCATCGCCCGGCAGCAGGGACGTTATACTGGCGAGGACTGGCGCATGCGCAAGGATGGCAGTCGTTTCCTTGCAGACATCGTATTGACGCCGCTGTACGACCCCTCCGGAGAACTGCGCGGCTACGCCAAGATCACGCGGGATATCAGTCCGCGCAAGCGTTTGGAAGAACGGTTCCACCAAGTGGTACAAGAGGCGCCAAACGCCATGATCATGGTGAACACCGCAGGTGCCATCACGTTGTTCAACCGCCTGGCCGAATCAATGTTTGGCTATGGCTCCAATGAACTGCTTGGCATGCCGATGGAACGATTGGTGCCCGAGCGGTTCCGCCGTCAGCATGGCCATCTTCGGCAGAGCTTCCAGCAGCGACCAGAGGCGCGCCCAATGGGTGTGGGCCGCGATCTGTTCGGCCTGCGCAAGGACGGCAGTGAGTTTCCCATCGAGATTGGGCTCAATCCGATTGAAACGGAGGATGGTCCAATGGTGCTTGCTGGCATTGTCGATATCACTTCGCGCAAGCAGGTGCAGCACCAATTAGAAATGGCGCTACAAGAGAAAACTACCCTGCTCAATGAAGTACACCACCGCGTCAAGAACAACCTGCAGGTCATCATCAGTCTCCTCAATATGCAGACACATTATGTTGAGGAGGAAAGCACTCGCCATGTCTTGCAGGACAGCCAGGCGCGGGTGCGTTCTATGGCGTTGATCCACCAGTTGTTGTACGAGCGGCATGATTTCTCCAAGGTTGATCTGGGAGAGTATTTACAGCGCATCAACCAATTACTGTTGAGCAGCTACGGTCTGCTAGCCGGTCGGCTGCAGGTGGAACTGAACTCGCCGGTGGGTTTGGTTTGCATTGAACTGCAGCGTGCCACGCCCTGCGGCTTGTTGATCAATGAGCTGCTGACCAACGCGCTTAAACATGCGTATCCCAATGGCCAGGGAACGATTTGGATCACTTTGTCCTTGCTGGATGCACAGCATGCACTGCTAGTGGTTGCTGATCATGGGGTAGGTATGCCCTCTCCGATCGCTGCCGGCCAATCGAAATCATTAGGATTGCAGCTGGTGCCGATGCTGGCCGAGCAGATGGGTGCGGAGTTGAGCATGCATGACAATCAGCCGGGTGTCCGTTTCGAGGCTCGCTTTCCGGTGTTTGGTGCGGGAGACTCACCGTGAAAAACATTCGCATTTTGATCGTGGAGGATGAGCGAATCATTGCCATGGATTTGCAATTGCAGTTGCAGGCCTTGGGTTATTCCGTTTGCGGCGTAGTCGCCAGTGGCAAGCTGGCGATAGACAAGGCACGGGAGCAACTCCCCGATTTGGTATTGATGGACATTCACTTGGAAGGCCCAATGGATGGTGTTGATGCCGCGCGGGAAATCCACCAGCAATTGAGGATTCCCATAGTGTTCCTCAGCGCTTACGCCGAAGATGCGACGCTGCAGCGTGCTGAAAGTGCCTTGCCTTACGGATATCTGGTCAAGCCGGTCTCGCCTAGAGAGTTACATGCCACTCTGCAGATGACCATGGTGCGCTTTGGCATCCAGCGAAATACCGACATACAAGTCGAGCGGTTTTGTAGAGCAATGGAGGTAGGGCAGCTGGAGGTATGGGAGTGGAATGTCGAAATCGACCAGATGAACGTGTTCAGTCTGAATGAAGAGGAACTGCTTTCGCCTAACTCTGTAGTCTGCGAGTCCATTCGTCATTTTCTACAACAGATCGATTCGCGCGACGAGTCTGTGGTAGCGGAGGCAATTGAGCGGACCCGCCAGGATGGTGGCAGCTTCAATGTGAGCTTTCGTACTCATGCAGAGGATCCTGCGAATGTGCGTTGGATGGAAACGCATGGTAAGCGCTTCGATGAAGGTGCGAATGGAGGCCGTATTATAGGGGTGATGCAGGATGTGACAGGGCGGCGCCAGACTGAGGAGCGACTCCGGCAAGCGGTTATCGTGTTCGACTCCACTGCCGAGGGTATTGCGATTTTGGATGCTGAGCGCAAAGTGATTTCAGTCAATCCTGCCTTTACCCAGTTAACTGGCTATGGCATCGATGAGGTGGAAAAGTGGTCGAATATAGATGTGATCTATCAAGTTCCACACAGTGCGACTTTTCTGAGGCAGTTACGTCAGGGAGAGCGAAAGCTTTGGCAGGGCAATGCTAGTTACCAGCATAAGAATGGCTCCATGATCAATGTTTGGGAGAGCATCAGCGTTGTGCCTGGAGTGGATAGCACAATTGGTAATTACGTGCTGGTTTTCTCTGATATCAGTTCGGTCTTGGCGGCGCAGGAACAACTAGACTTTCTTGCAAAGCATGATCCGCTTACCAATCTATGCAACCGTCGGATGTTATATGACCGGATGGAGTATGAGCTGAGCCAAGTGGTACGCCAAAACAAGATGATCGCAGTGTTGCTTATCGATCTGGATCACTTTAAAACCATCAACGACTCCCTAGGTCACGGCCTTGGAGACCAGGTTCTGGCAGTAGTGGCGCAGCGTTTGCAAGACTGTATGCGTGCCAGCGATACGGTGGCTAGATTGGGCGGTGATGAGTTCTGCATCGTATTCGGTGATATCGACACACCGGGCAGTGTTGATCAGGTGGCCCAGAAACTGCTCGCCAGGCTGGCTGAGCCTGTAGAGCTGGAAAAGACCACTTGCTATGTTACGGGCAGTATTGGCATTGCGTTGTCCCCCGCAGATGGCATCACCGTAGAGGAGCTGCTGCGTAATGCCGACCAAGCTATGTATGGTGCCAAACATGCGGGACGCAACCGACACTGTTTTTTTGAGCCGGTCATGCAGAGGGCCTCGGAGGTTCGGTTGCACATTTCCAGCGGGTTGCATCAAGCGTTGGAACAAAACCAGTTTTATCTGGTTTACCAGCCGATCATTGAGATGGCGACGAGAAAGGTAGCGAAGGCAGAGGCCTTGCTGCGTTGGAGGCATCCGGAGCATGGTGATATCGAGCCTTCTGTCTTTATCCCGATTGCAGAGGACTGTGGCTTGATAGATGAGATTTCTGAATGGGTCTTCGAAGAGGCTCTGAGGAGTGTGGGCATCTGGCGCCAAAAGCATGGCAAACAGCTAAGCGTTTCCATCAATGTGTCTGCTTTGCATTTTCGGGAGGCAGATAATCACCAGCGTTGGCTGGATAAGCTGGCAAGTAGCGGCGTACCTGGTGATGCGTTGGTATTGGAAATCACCGAAGGTTTATTGCTGGGGACTCCTGTAGGGGTGCAGGAGGTGCTGGAGCGTTATCACGCTGCTGGTATTCGCATCGCGCTGGATGATTTTGGTACTGGCTATTCCGCATTGTCCTATCTGAAGCAATATCGACTGGACTACCTGAAAATCGATCAGTCGTTTATCAGACAGCTGGCAGAAGATCAGCGAGACCTTGCATTATGCGAGGCTATCATCGTCATGGCGCATAAGCTAGGATTGGAGGTCATCGCAGAAGGGGTAGAAACGGTGGAGCAGGCTGCTATTCTAAGAGCCAGTTACTGTGATTACGTGCAAGGTTATTTATACTCGGTTCCCTTGCAGATGGAGCAGTTTACTGCTCTGTTACAGAAGAACCATGGGATGATATTAGGTGCTGGGTGCTAAGCCTCGCGGTCTTGATCATGTCAAACTGCAAACCAAGGAGTTTCATGTTGCTTACTGAATGAGGCAGGTTGTCTGACCTGAAAGGTCTGCCTCAGAATCCGATGCTGAATGGCGTAGATTAAACCAAGCCGTGCTACACCCAATCGATTTTCAGATGGGGCATAGCACGGCTTATTACCACTTCGATTTTCACTGATTTTCAGCAATATCAACTATAAATCGCGCGGGATACGGTGTTCAACAAACTCGGCAGGGTCACTGGCATCTTCCGTGACGAAGATGGCCGGGATGAAGCATGGTTTGCCTGTCGCCGTATTGATGCCTTGGATGGTGACGGTCATGCCGACTTGCAACGGATTCACATATTCGCCACCAGTAACGGTAACTGACCAGAAGCCGCCGGGAAACTGCCCTACAAAGGAGGCAATGCCATTGCCATTGGCGATCAGTGGCAGCGATAGAGGCTCATCTGGTTGGATGAAGGCGTTGACAGTGATATCCGACAGGTGAACCTGTTTAGAGCGAGTGTAGTCGTTGCTGACTAGCGGGCCATTTGCGACAGAGGGGCGGCCAAGGGTGATGGTACGGCCGAACTGAGGGGTAGAGCCGCCCTTGAGGCATGTCAGCCAGGTAGTGGTGAACTCCTTGCCATCCGCGCCCTTGCAAATGGCGTAGTATTTGTTACCGGCATGCGGCCCGCCGTTTTGTGATTCGCCCGCGGTCAGGTCAAGGTTGTAAAAAATGCTCTTACCCAACGTGCCTACTGAGTAAGTGCCGGTGCCGCTGATAAATACCGGGGGCACAATGATGTGCGAGTCTGGGATATACGGAAAAATACGGACTTGAGTGACTGGGCTTGGAATCGGGATCATCAGCTTCTCCAGAGAGAATGGGGTGCCTGGAATAGACCCTGCGTTGAAAACGCGTTGTCCAGCGTTGAATGCTGCTAAACGCTAGCTAAACTTAGGACAAAAAAAGTTATATTCCCCTGTGCGAAAGAACGGGCTAGTTCTGAATTGATAGGTAGGTATCTAGTCCGGCTCTCTGTCCATCTGGCTCGACGCAAGGATGATATGGCTGGCAAAACCGCGAGGGCAGGAGGGCCGATCACAGGCCTACCTCAATGCGGCCATTCGGCTCCGCTTTATCATCAAGAACCTGTTCCTGCTGGCGTTGCGGCAGTCCATCGGTTTCATTCAAAGCCTGTTCAAACTCGTGTGCCTGACCTGGAGTGTCTTGGACAACAGCACGCTATCTAGGCGGCAGCAGACGCTACTGGTCCAAACTCCCTACCAGAAAAGCTCAGGCGGGTGCATCTGCTTGAATCGCCCGGGCTTCTCTAGACACTTGTGATCCGTTGGTAGACTGCCGCGGCTCCTGTAGGCAATCCTGCCCTATGATCGGACTGCACCGTCATGTGTTGGAAGGGATATGCTTCCTGCGCAATGAAACTTTATGCTTCCGGTCACAATCGGAACCATAATGTTGCGAAATTCGCAGGGTTATCGTTCCGACGCTAGCTAGCTCTTTCTCATCTTGTTCAAGCTGCTTGAACAAATCTCTTCGCCGAGCCGATCGACTAAGGCAATTTCCTGTATTTTTAGCTAGTGTTGTTCATCCTTGCTGAAAAAAATACCCTCATCGTTTCGCAAGGTTATGGTTACTGTAACTGCATGTTCGCAACGTTATGCGTGTTTGTCGTTGGTATATAGTGGCTTCTGACGATCACTACACAGCAGTAATGCAACTCTTGTGATAAGTAGGAGATCTCTCGAAGCGGTAAATGAACGGCCCAGAAATAATGTCCGGTTTTGTATATAAACCGGACATTGCTGTTTTTCATAGAACAAGATTATCTACGTAAGCCGGGCCTGTTTAGTGGGGCTCACGAAATATCTAGCAAGGTGAGGAGGCTCTACTGATTATTCTTATTTTTTATCGATGCTAGGTCCGATATTTCTCCGTTCCTTCAATTTTTTTAGACTCCACACTTGTCAAGCGCCTTGCGAGCGGATGGGATGTCTTTTATTTTGTTTGGATTGCCCAGGCAGCTATCATCCTGAGTCAAAATCAGCTTGCCATTTTCCTCGCGCCAGCGAATGAGCACCGTCATATAGCGCCAGCCTTGGCCGATGTCCTGTACTTTTTTGGCTGGAGCCTTGCCGGTCAGGTAATAGCTCAGCGCTACAATCACCCCATCCCTGCCTTTTCCCGCGGCACCTAAGCCATCCACACCGTTACACCAGGTGCCGAAATTATTTTCTGGCAGCGCTATTTTTAGCGAGGCGGCTTTATTCAAGTCCTTGTCTTGGACGTACAGCATGCACACTCCACCACCAGGAACGGCAATACCTTCCCGATTTTCTATTGTGGATTGGTGATTTTCCTGAGTTTGTTTTGCATTTTGATAGTAAAATGCCCTGATGTAGTAATCCTTTCCATTAAATATGGCATGGGCATGACCGGATCCTCCCCATCTGATTGGTGGAGTTCGTTTCGGAATGTTTAATACTTCGCCAGATACTATCAGGTCTGCAGTGATTTCTTCTTTCTGCTTATCCCAGAGCGCTACCACTCTATCATAATCAGCACGATTACTACTTGGAATATCATTGAAATTTTGCGACAGTCCTAAGTATTTGATATCCAGCCTCAACTCTGCATAAGAAATAACAGATGCAGATAATAGGTAGGCACTAAACAGTAGTTTTGCAATAGTATTCATAAGCTTCTTTCATTTTTACATCATAGTTGGTGTCTGATTTATAATTCGGGCCATTATAATGATAGGCAATCAAATGCCAATTCTTGTCTTGGACGGCTTTCCATAGCGCGGCATTCTTCCTGATAAACCCAGCCAGCAAGTCAATTTGTCCCTTTTCATTTTTACACATATCTTTAACAAATTCTTTAATATCATCAGCGCCGCATGCCGCATGGTTTGCTCCCATTATCTGAAACTTTCCCCAAGAGGCTGATTTTAAAGCAGACTGCCAGTCTAAGCGATAGGCATTGATCAGGCGTAAATAATCCTGACTATTATCGCGAATGTCTTGTTTTTCTACACTGCCATCCGCCATTTTTGCGTCTTTTTCTCCCAATTTCTTACGGCTACGGTCTGTCTCTTATACACATCTCCGAGCCCACGAGACTCAAAAGTGGGGGGGGGGGGGGGGGGGGGGGGGGGGGGGGGGGGGGGGGGGGGGGGGGGGGGGGGGGGGGGGGGGGGGGGGGGGGGGGGGGGGGGGGGGGGGGGGGGGGGGGGGGGGGGGGGGGGGGGG